>NZ_JACHDL010000070.1:0-1101 GCF_014201055.1 Paraburkholderia sp. CI2 | reverse complement strand
CGGGCGGTTTCAAAGGTGAAGCGCAACACAGGGCTTAATGAACGGAAGTATCAGGTCGGGAGGCAAGTTCAAGCATGCTGGCGAAGACTTCGAACGGCGAGTGGAATGCATGTGTGGCACGAGGCCGGCTGTTAAGGCTATCGGCGATGGCGTCGAGGTCATCCTGACTGTAGACCGAAAGGTCAGTGCCCTTGGGCAGATACTGGCGCAGCAGGCCGTTGGTGTTCTCGCAGGTGCCACGCTGCCAAGGGCTGTGAGGGTCGCAGAAGTAGACCTTCACGCCGGTAGCGGCGGAAAGTTCCTGGTGGCGCGACATTTCCTTGCCCTGGTCGTACGTGAAGCTTTGTCGGAGTGGTGCGGCGATGGAGTTCAGTTTGGCAGAGAAGCCTGCGAGCGCGGAAGCGGCGGTTGCATCGTCCATGCGGGCGAGCAGTACCAGGCGGCTGGTGCGTTCGACCAGCACGCCAACGGAAGATGCATTGTTCGCACCCTTGATGAAATCGCCTTCCCAATGGCCAGGCATCACTCGGTCATCGACTTCGGGCGGACGCACGTGGATGCTCACCATGTCGGGGATCTGGCCGCGCCGGTCCGTGCCTCTGCTTCGTGGCATGCGGTCTGTGCGATGGTGGCGCAGGCAGGCAACAAGCTGGCGACGCAGTTCCCCGTACGGTCGGGCATAGATAGCCGTATAGATCGTCTCGTGCGAGACCTGCTGGGTCGAATCGTTCGGGTACATGCGCCTGAGCGTACCTGATATCTGCTGGGGTGACCATTTCCAGTCCAGCAGCGTGAGTACGATGCGCCACGTAACGCCCTGTGGGTCGAGCTTGGCGGGAGGTCGTCCAGCGATGCGTCGTGCGACGCTCAACGCCTGAGCCGGTACGGACGCGTAGCTGTCAAACCTGCAGTTGCGGGCCAGTTCACGGCTCACGGTTGCGGGAGAGCGCCCAAGCATGCGGGCCATGGCCCGCATGCTTGAACCCTGCTGATGCATGCTGGCAATCGTCAGCCGCTCCTCAGGTTGTAGCTGTTGATATTGTTTTTCCATGGCAACACCTTATACGAGTCAGGGTGTTGCACTTCAGATTTGAGAACGCG
>NZ_JACHDL010000069.1:0-1104 GCF_014201055.1 Paraburkholderia sp. CI2 | reverse complement strand
TATTGAGACTTCCATAATTCATGACATCACCACAGCGTAGCCTGCATCCAGCAAGCGGCAATGATCGAAGGCCGCTTTTGAGCGCTCTTGAGCTTGTTGCGGGCGCTCGCGTGCAGTTCGCCGAGATCATTGGGGCAGTAGTTGGCCAGCGCGTGGCGCTTCAGCCAGGCCCACAGGTATTCGACCGGGTTCATGTCCGGCGCGTACGGCGGCAGGAACGCGATCTGGATGTGTCCGTCCAGGCTGTCCAGGTACTCGCGCACCAAACGACTGCGATGCGCCTTCAGGCCATCCCAGATCACCAGCAGCGGCTGCTTCAGGTGGGCCTTGAGCGCCTTGAGGAATTGGACGATCTCTTCCTTCTTGATGCTCCCCTCGTGCAGCCGGAACAAACAGTTGGTGCGCGTGAGCCCGGCGATGACCGAGACGTGATTCCAGTTGAAGTGAAACTGGATGATGGGCGTCTGTCCCTTGGGCGCCCAGGTGCGGACTCTGGTCGGGCGCTCGCTGATGCCGGACTCGTCCACGAAGACAATCAGCCGGCCTTCTCGTCGGGCTTTTTTTTAAGGGCGGGCCAGGTGCGGCGCTTCCAGTTGCGCACGGCATCCTCGTTGCGCTCGATGGCCCGTTTCTCGGGCTTTTGCGGGCTAAAGCCCAGTGAGCCCAGGATGCGCCAAACCTGCGTCTGGCCAAAGCGAATGCCGTGCATGCGTTCGATGACCGCGCCCACGCGCTTGAGAGTCCACAGTTCAGTGCCAAATCCATGCTCGACGGGGCTTTGCAGCAGGGCGGCGCGAACAGCCGCCAACTGTTGCTCATCGAGTTGGGCCGGGCGCCCTCGCTCGCCCACCTCTCGCAGCGCATCGATGCCGCCTTCATCGAGCAGCCGCTTCCATGTGTACACCGTCTGCCGAGCCACACCCACCGCCAACGCCACCTCGGCGCAGCCCTTGCCCGCCAGCAGCAGCCGACCCGCCTTCAATCGCTTCTTTGCTGCTTCGCTCATTCGCCTTTGCGCCATGCCAACTTGTCTCCAGGACCGTCCTGAAAATATAACGCTTGAGACACTCAACGGTTGTCATGATTTACGGAAAAATCAATAAG
>NZ_JACHDL010000068.1:0-1116 GCF_014201055.1 Paraburkholderia sp. CI2 | reverse complement strand
GTAAACGGCATCAAAATCACGGGGACCCCGAGTCGCGATGCGCGCCTGCTGCCTGCGGATGATCGAACGCGCCGCGCGGGCCAGCGCGAGATCGAGTGCGCCGCGCCAGTCTCTTGCGATCGACGTCACGACGACAGGCGTCGCATCGGGCGTCTGCACCTGCACCTGGCAGCGTTTGTCGAGTCCGCCGCGCGGGCCGTTGATGTCCGACATGCTGACGGTCGCCTTCGAAATCAGCCAGTCCATGCGGCGAAACACGAACCGGATGCGTTGGCGCGCGAAGCTGCGCAGACGGACGGCTTCACGGTCGCGGGACTTGAACAGGACTTGCATGAGACACCTCCTTCGTGGGTACGGCTCAAGAGTACGGTGAGGAGGCGTCGAGGAAAAAGCAGAAATAACGGAAATGCAGCTTCGGAAAAACCGAACCTTCTTTTTCGTGATCACGAACGCGCTCACGCATGCGCCGCACTCAACACCTTTTGCGTCAAAGGATGATGCCGCCCGCGCCGCGACACGATTGCGTGTATTTCCTCCTTCACTTCCGGCGAGCGGCCGAGCCAGCGCAAGCCGCGATGCATGGGATCGTTGCGCTCGGCGCCGAACGCCGCGAGCGGAAACACGCCCATGCCGCGCGACGCGAACAGCGCCATCAACGCGCTGTCCTCGAACTCGCCCGCGACGCGTGGCCTGATGCCTTCCGCTTCGAACCAGCGGTCGAGGCGCGAACGCAGCGACGAGTGCCCCGTCGGCAGCAGCACCGGCAGCGACGCGAGGCATTGCGGAAAATGATCGACATGCGTTTTTCGCACCACGGCGGCCGGCCCGTACCAGTCGATCGGCGAAGCGATCAGGCGCTCGCTGGATAGACGCAGATTCGAGTTGTGCGGCGCGGGCTGGCTGGACAGCACGAGATCCAGATGGTGATGCGCCAGTTCCGCCAGCAGGTCTTCCGCCTCGCCTTCGTGGCAGAGCAGCCGTAGCGAAGGCGTGTCCAGCACGCCCGCAAGAATGGCATGGACGGCCAGCTTCGAAATGCCATCCGTCAAGCCGACCGCGAAGCGCGCGACGGTCCCGCTGGCCGCTTCGCGCACTTCGTCGTGCAACGCGCGCCCG
>NZ_JACHDL010000067.1:0-1120 GCF_014201055.1 Paraburkholderia sp. CI2 | reverse complement strand
TCGATCTCGCGCTGGCCCGCGCGGCGCGTTCGATCATCCGCAGGCAGCAGGCGCGCATCGCGACTCGGGGTCCCCGTGATTTTGATGCCGTTTACCGGGGTAGCGGCCTCCAGGCGCGACAAGGCCTAGCGGACTGCCCCTAAAACAATGCCGCTCGATTCGTTGTGGAAGGCTCGGATAGCAACGCACCGCTGGGCGCTACCTATCACCGGAGCTTGGCGGCCGCCGGGTAATTCGCTTCCTGGCATTGCCATATCGGGCCCCTCAGTCGGTTGCAACCGGCGAACGCGGCGACGAATTGCCGGGACGTCGCCGCGATAAAGGCGAGAAAAGCCGGCAGTACGCTGTTTCGTGGGTATCGACTGCAGTCGCACAATCGGGTCGATGGGCGACCTTTGCACGGTTCCATTTCTCGGCTCGCAAGGCGCGATCGGCCCAATGGAACTATCGCATTGCGATCATCGTCAGCGCAGCTGTATCGCGGACGACGCTGGCGCCTTAGTCGGGTTCCGCCTGCTGGCATTCCGCCTGATACCAACGATCGACCTGACGCTGCGCCGCCTGCGCATCCTCCGGGTAGTGCGGATCGAACCATGGTGATGGGTCGTAGCCCGCTTTCCTTAGGGCCGCCAGTTCGCTCCGGCTTCGCTCAGGGGGGAGGGAGGGGCGTTGTTCCTGAGCGCGGCCAGGTCGCGGCATTGCGCAGCGCTTAATGGCGGCAAGCTTTGCGATATGCCGCCCGCAGCGCAGCCAGCGAGCGAGCGAAAGAATCAACGCAGGAAGCGCCGGCCAGATCCTCGGCGAGTTCTTCATGGCCCAATTTCCTCCAATGAAGCGTTGAAGTTTGATCGGGACTGAGCATTGTCCTTCGAATCAAGCCCACCGTTTTGCTGGAGCCTATTCATTTATCGCCGCTGCTCAATTCGTGGTGCTTATGCGAGTGCGTGGCCATCCGGCCGGGTGCGGCCATCGCCACCCACCGGCACGTGCTCTCACGAGGACATCCGAACGTCGCGTTCACATCGGAAACGGCCCCGCTAAACGTTGAACAGTTCGCTACGCGCCGCGTCCATGATCATCGCGACAGCCGGGTGGCTGATGTGGCGCTCGATAGAGATTG
>NZ_JACHDL010000066.1:0-1375 GCF_014201055.1 Paraburkholderia sp. CI2 | reverse complement strand
CTCGAAATGCGATTCTCGAGGACGGTCTGGACTATCGTGAGAATCTGGTTGATGCCCCAGTAGATCAGGCCGACCATCAGGAACATTTCCATGTAACGGAAGGTGGAGGCGCCGACCTGGTCGGCGACGCGGGTCAGTTCTACCACCGTAATTGTCGAAGCGAGGGATGTATCTTTGATGAGTGCAATCATGCGGCTGCCGACAGGCGGAATGGCGATGCGTAGTCCTTGGGGAAGAATAACCCGCGACATGGCTTTCCAGTAACCCATGCCCAGCGACATCGCAGCTTCCCACTGGCCCTTGTCCACCGCGTTGATGCCGGAACGGAAGTTCTCGCTCAGATACGCGGCCGAAAACAGCGTGAGCGCGAGGAGCGCGGCGGGAACCGGGTCAAGTGTCAGACCGTACCGGGGCAAACCGAAATAGATCAGCAGTATCTGCACGAGCAGCGGCGTGCCACGGAAGATGGATACATATGCGAATGCGAACGCGCGTAGTGCACCTATGCTGGAGATACGAGCCAGGGCGACCAGTAACCCTAGCGTCGAACCGAGCACAAACGACAACAAACCGAGAAAGAGTGTCATCAGCACCGCACTCTTTAACAGCGGAAGCGAGCGCATGAAAAGCTCGATCATGACTACTCCTTGTGCGCCTTCGCTTTGGTGATCGTGCCGGCCATATCGTAATCTTGCCCGACCCACTTCCTGGCAATGGCCTCGATCGTCCCGTCAGCCATCATGTCTGCAATCGCCTTATCGACCGCTGCGAGCAGGGCCGGTTGGCCTTTCTGCAAAGCCGGCGCTGATAGCTGGTAGATCAAGGGTTCGCCCACTTCCCTGACCGGTAAATGGTTGACGTTGGCGTACTTCATGCCGCCGAAGTGCGAGATGATGACTGCGTCGATACGTCCATTGCCCAGATCGCTGAAGACGAGTCCCCCGTTATCGTACGAACGGATGTCGGAGTCATGCAGGTGTGCTCGTGCCCATGTTTCATTGCTCGAGCCAGTGACCACTCCCACTCGCTTGCCTTTAAGGGTTTCCTTGCCCTTGATGTCTGTGTTGCCGGCGGGTACGAAAATGCGGAAATCCTCCACGCCGTATGGAACGCCGAAATCAACCTGTTGTTCCCGTTCAGGTGTAGGTGTGAGATCGTTCATCACAAGGTCGTACTTGCCCGTCTTCAACCCTTCCACGAAGTTCTTGAACGAATCGGCGACGAATACTACGTTCGGCACGCCAATGCGCTTGCCGACTTCCTTTGCAATTGCAACGTCGTAGCCGACAGGTTGATTGTTTTCGTCAAGCATGCTCCATGGGGGACTACTCTGGGTGTTGGCCACGCGCAATGTGCCATTCGCCTTCACCTGCGC
>NZ_JACHDL010000065.1:0-1377 GCF_014201055.1 Paraburkholderia sp. CI2 | reverse complement strand
AAATCTATGGTCAGCCTGACTTTTGCAAGCGAGGTGGTGTTGACGTAAATTGGGCTTGCGCAAATCTATCCGGGGTCGTTGTGGGAACAGGTTCCCGCCCCATGATGAGAGCCGCGCCGGGCAAACCTTAAAAAAGCCGCAGTATCGGAATACTATTTGCTTTGCCAGGTTGCTTGCTCGGCCGTTGAGCCGTTTATGTCTTCACGTATCTCGCGTCGCAAAACCAGGAAGTGACTTGGGTCAGAGGGAGTAACGTAGGCGGCGCACAGTCAGGCTGCGGCCACAGCCTGAGCACTTTGGTAGTGTGTTCCGCGGGCGAGGATGGCCCAGGCGATCCTCGCCAATTTGTTGGCCAACGCACAAGCGACCACGTTGGAATGCCGTCGGGCCAGCAGGTCGCGGACCCAGGCCCCCAGGCGATCGGCGTGCCGCTCGATGTGCAGCATGAGCGCTCTCGCGCACTGGACTAACAGTCGCCTCAAATTCTTATCGCCGCGCTTGCTGATTCCCAGCAGCGTGGGCTTGCCGCCGGTACTGTATTGGCGTGGAACCAGCCCGATGGATGCGGCGAACTGGCGAGCGCAAGCGAACTGGTGGGCGTCGCCCAATTCGGTTGCCAGCACGCTGGCCGTGATTGGGCCGATGCCGGGAATCTCCAACAGGCGCTGGCTGCGTTCGTCCTCCCGCAGTTGCCGGATCAATTCGCTTTCGAGTTGCGCGACTTGTTCATCGAGGTACTTGAAATGTGCCTGCAGACGCTCGAGCAGCGCGACTAGTCGCGGCGGCAGATCATGCGAGGCCAGCACGGCAGGAAGTCGGCGGATGACGCCCATCCCCTTGGGCAGGCTCACGCCGAACTCGAGTAGAAAGGCATGAATCTGGTTGACCGTGCCGGTACGGTCGCGCACCAGCGCTTCGCGTACCCGATGCAGCGCTGAGATCGTCTGCTGCACCTCGTTGCGCGGACTGACGAACCGCATGCTGGGACGTGACGCGGCCTCGCAGATCGCTTGCGCGTCGGCGAAGTCATTCTTGTTGCCTTGCACGAAAGGTTTGACGAACTGCGGGGATATCAGCTTCGGGTGGTGCCCAAGTTCCTGGAGGCGACGGGCGACCCAGTGAGCGCCGGCACAGGCTTCCATGACCACCGTGCAGCTCGGAACACGGGCAAGCAGTGTGAACATCTGGTTGCGCGTCAGCTTCTTGCGCAACACCATGTGGCCCGATGCGGACTGTGCGTGCAGGTGAAAGCAATGCTTGCCAAGATCGATTCCAATCAACGAGATGGTGTCCATGACGATCTCCCATAAGGAAACAGCCCGATCAGCGTAAGCCGATCGGGCTGTTTCGGTCAGGCTGACCATCTCATTAAAGCCC
>NZ_JACHDL010000064.1:0-1481 GCF_014201055.1 Paraburkholderia sp. CI2 | reverse complement strand
TGTAGATTGTCAATTACGATGGCCGCCCGAGGGACAACTATCTTGGCCGGTCGGCGGGGTTAGTTGTCGCTGCTCAGTTCGTCATAGTTGTCGCTCCGTCCGATTCGGGTTGGGGTAATTGACGCCGCCGCGCGCGCTTGTTGTCGTCGGCGCTGCGACGCCGGTAGCTTTCTACGTTCAGCTCGAAGATCGTCGAGTGATGGACCAGGCGATCGATGGCGGCCACCGTCATCGACGGATCGGGGAACACGTCGCTCCAGCCGGAGAACGGCTGATTGGCCGTGATCAGCAGACTGCGCCGCTCATAGCGTTCGGCAATGAGTTCGAACAGCACGCTCGTTTCCGCTTGATCCTTGCGCACGTATGACAGGTCGTCGAGGATGATCAAGTCGAAGTGATCGAGCTTGGCAAGCATCGATGGCAATTGCAGGCTCTGGCGAGCCGCCTGCAGCTTCTGCACGATTTCGCCGGTGCGTGTGAACAGCACCCGGTATCCGGCGTCGATCAACGCATGGCCGATGCCGGAGCCTAAATGGCTCTTCCCGGCGCCCGGAGGCCCGAACAGCAGGATCGTGGCGCCTTTCTCGAGCCACGAGTCGCCGCTCGCGAGCGCCATCACATGCGCCTTGGACACCATCGGCACCAAGCCGAAGTCGAATGTCTCGAGCGTCTTGCTCGGGTCCAGATGCGATTCGACGCGGTGCCGTTCAATGCGCCGTTTCGCACGCTCGGCCAGTTCATGCTCAAGCAGTGCGCCTAGCAGGCGCGTGGCCTGCCAGCCTTCCTTGTCTGAGCGCTGCGTGAACTCGGGCCATAGCCGCGCGATCGTCGGCAAACGCAGCTCGGTGAGCATCAGCCCCATACGGGCGGCATCGTAGGTTGCTGGCGCGTTCATACCGATACCTCCTCGCCGATCAGCGTGTCGTAGAGGGCCGCCGGCGGCATATCGACCTCCACGTCCGGGCACTGCGCCTGCCGCGGCGCGAATTCGTTCTGCAGTTGCTCGAGATCGGGCAGTTCGCCGGCAGCGAGCAATGCCTCGAGCCGCTCAGCAAGAACCGCCTCGACGCCATGATTGGCAGCCAGTTCAAGCAGTCCGACTATGGCCTTGCAAGCCTCGCGCTGCGTGAGCTGAGCCTCGAGTCGCTCCCATGTCCGGCGGTACGCCTCGCGCGGGAACAAGTCGTCGCGAAACGCCAGCCCCTTGAACGCCTGGGGCTTGCGCTTGAGTGCCTCGATGAAGTGACGGTAGTCAAGCTTGCGACGGCGGCTATTGGCGGCATGGGAGCCCCGCGCTGTGCTATGTACGAGCGCGCCGGATAGATAGCAGTCGAGGTGATCGGGGTAGACACGGACCTTCAGGCGGTGGCTGATCAGGCGCGACGGCGCGCTGTAGAGAATCCCGCGCACGGTGAAGGTGCCGCAGCGTGTCACGCGTGCCTCCTCTTCGATGAAGTCGGTCGTGCGATGCGCGGGCAGAT
>NZ_JACHDL010000063.1:0-1652 GCF_014201055.1 Paraburkholderia sp. CI2 | reverse complement strand
CTAGATACTATGGAAGGGCGCCACGGAAGTAAGCCTCCTGGAGTAAAACGAGGATCCCGACACCCGTTTTCCGAGAGGAGTACGCAAATGAATGCGCCTCGCACGGCCCTTCGCGGGCAGGATACAACCATCACCGGATCGCTGTATGTCGCCTTCGAACTGGGTGACAGGAGCTGGAAGCTCTCCCTGGGCGATGGGGTGCGCGCGCCGAGCCGCTGCACCGTGGCCGCCGGCGATACGGCCGCAGTTTTCACGGCGATTGCAAAGGCCAAAGCGCGCTGTCATCTGGCGGCCGATGCTCCGGTGCGGAGCTGTTACGAAGCCGGGCGTGACGGCTTCTGGCTGCACCGCTGTCTGGAAGCACATCAGATCACGAACCTGGTGGTGGATTCAGCCAGTATCGAAGTGAACCGGCGCAGACGTCGCGCCAAGACTGACCGGCTTGACAGCGACAAACTGCTGTCGATGCTGATGCGTTACTACGCTGGTGAACGCCGGGTGTGGGCGGTCGCGCGCATCCCGACTCCCGAACAGGAAGATGAGCGGCGGGTACACCGTGAACTCGATCGCCTGCGCCAGGAGCGCACTGCCCATAGCAACCGCATCCGCTCGCTGCTGGTACTTCACAACCTGCGGCCCGAGCGAATCGGTGGCCGCGCGTGGGCGCACTGGTGGGCCGAGCACACCACTCAGCTGTTGCCAGCCCTGCGCGCCGAGATCGAGCGCGAATGTGAGCGGCTGTCGCTGGCTGCCAGGCAGATCAGGACGCTCGAGGCACAGCAGCAGCGCGAGGTGCGCAGCGGTGTGCAACCCGCGATTGCGCGGCTCGCGCACCTCGCGGGTATCGGAACGGGCAGTGCCTGGGTCCTGGTCAGGGAACTGTTCGGCTGGCGACAGTTTCACAACCGCCGTGAAGTGGCCGGCTGCCTGGGCCTGGCCCCGACGCCCTATGCCAGCGGTACGAGTGAAGTTGAGCAGGGCATCAGCAAGATCGGCAACAAGCGAGCCCGATGGCTGATGGTGGAACTGGCGTGGAGCTGGTTGCGCTTCCAGCGCAGCAGCCAGCTAAGCGACTGGTTCAACGAGCGCTTTGCAGGCGGTGGCAAGCGTATGCGACGCATCGGCATTGTGGCACTTGCCAGACGTCTGGCGGTCGCGCTATGGCGCTATCTGGAATTCGGCGAGATTCCCCTCGGGGCAACCCTCAAGCCGCCTGCGAAGAAGGTGACGGCGACCTGAACAGCCAACGTCGAGCGGCAGCAGCGTTTGAAGGTTTGGCGCGCCCGGAACGGAGGTGGGTTGTCCGGCGGATAACCGTGGTTCTAGATGGGGCGCGTCCGTAATGGGGTGGTTCCAGCGCCTTGCGCATGCGGTATGTGGTGACCGGTCTGGTGGCCGGCACGGATAGAAGTTGGTCCGGTCAACTTGTCCGGACTTCAGACACCCCGACCTCACTAGTGTTCTCGCTTGATATGGAGGATTGCAAATCATCTTATCGAAAAGGTTATCCACCACCGGCCAGCGTCATGGTCGTGACAAGCGACCCGTTGGCCGGTGGTGGATAACCTCTCGCGCTCTCGAATGGGAGATAACTGACGGGAAAATGGATCGCGAAAGGGCTTGACTTCCAATGCCCCATAGAAGCCTCCGTT
>NZ_JACHDL010000062.1:0-2112 GCF_014201055.1 Paraburkholderia sp. CI2 | reverse complement strand
GACTTCGTTGCGCGCGGAGCGATACCGGAGAACCCGGCCGAGCTTCTGGTGAGCGAACGCATGCAGCAATTCCTCGCGAAGACGAGCGAATACGATATCGTGCTGATCGACACGCCGCCGGTGCTCGCCGTATCCGACGCGACCGCGCTTGCGGATAGCTGCGGCACCGTGCTGCTGGTGACCCGCTTCGAGACCACTTCCATTGCGCAGGTGCTGCAGGCGACCGCGCAGCTCAAGCAGGCGAATGCCCGGGTGAAGGGCGTGATCTTCAACGCGATCGATACGGATGTCTATCGCTATAGTCTGGGTGCGCGCGCAGACCTCTATCGCAGTGCTTCCTATCTCGATGCACTGCCGGCCAGTGGAGAGACAAAGCAAGGCTAGCCTTCACGGCGCGAGGGCCGTCGTCACGAATGACGATGAAAAATCAGCCGACTTTCGGCGTGGATGATTGGCGGATATCAAAGACTCATTCGTCAGTGTCGCTGGAGTTGTACTGAGTCAGGCGCTCAATTTCGTTTCGATTCTATTGATCGGGAAGTTCTGCGGGCCGACGGCTCTCGCGTACTTTTTATCCGCTCGTTAATCGGCTTGCGTCTGAAGGTTGCGTGCATGGCGGCGGACAAGGCCCAGGCCGTGCGTGCAATGACGAGTTCCAGCGCCGTCGCCATACCGATCGGCCCGCGCTTGGTGGCCACGATCATTTCCGGCCCCTCCGATTCGATTCCGGTGATCGCCCTCGCATTCGGCGTGTTTCTGCAACAGACGCTGGGTGAAGCGCTGACCAGCGAAAGGGAGTACACGAAGATCGCCACGGTCCGTTTCTTATCGATCACTGCGTTCGCCGGGCACTTCATCTGCCTGATGGCGCTTTTGAAAGCTGAGCGCGCGGGCAGCGGCGTCTTCATCTATGGCGGGATCTTTCCGACCTCTCTGTTTGTGCCGGCCGGCGTCTGCCATTTTGATGCTGATGATATTCGTCCATCGCGACGCCGGCAGCTTCGCGCTCGCCTACCGCGTCGGCTATTTTCGTACGTCACGGTCTTCTGAACCCGCGCGCCGCCGGCGATGCAATGCGCTTGCCATTCTGAAGTTTGGCGCCGAAAGCGTGGCTAAACCCGTGGTATAGTGAGTTCGATTATTAGGTCGGCATCCATCCGCAAGCGGGACATTGCGCCCTTGTCAATCTCTGCCGGACTTTGGATCGCCTTCATCACACTGTCCGGTGCCGCTAGGGAAGATCTCAAGCCATAGCTACGCCACCGATGACATCGTGCTGTTCAACTTCTCAAAAATTCGATGTGGTCGTAAAGGGAGTGGAAGATGGTAACTTTCTTGACGCATGCCGCCTGTCTGCTGATCGGCGTGGCGATTGGGGTCTTCGCGTGTGCGCTTTGCGTTGCGCGCGCGAGAGGATCAAAGGAGGAGAATTAGTCTCATCGCCCTCTTATGATCCATCCGTCATTGCGGATGTCCGCTGCTTCCTCTTTGCAACACCATCAAGCACGTTGGAGCAGGGCAGAACGGCAAAATGACGCAAACGGCGGAGTCGGCGTTCGCGTTCATCTCATCGATTGCAATTAGACGCCTTCACTGGAGCGGGGTCAGGTAGGGACCCGATAGGAATCGCTGCGCTCGCGGGATGCTCGCGGTGTAGGCCCGAATCGCGGCGGCAAGCTGCGGACAAATCAGGTTACGGTTGTAATCGTAGATTGAGTAGCCGTCGCCTTCCCCGTTGCTCGGATCGCCGTTACGCACGACATACCAGAACGCCTTTGCCACCGAACCGTTGTCCATCAGCACCTTCAACTGATTGAATGCCGCGAGTTGTCCGGCGTCCGTACGGGTCGTCCCGTTGTTGGTTTCCGTGATCCAGATCGGCTTGGGACCGCTAGCGACCAGATTCGAAACGGTCGTCTTGAACGACTGCATCAGCGTTTGGTAGTCGGCGCTGCTGAAGTACGGGTGAACGTCGACGACGTCGATCTCGACGTTCAACGGGCTGGAAGCACTCTTGGTGTTGTTACCCATTGCCTTGATGTAGTCGGTCGCCTGGATCAGCTCGCTGCCCGCGGGCGGTTTCCAGCCGTTATTCGGGTACGCCGAGTTGTA
>NZ_JACHDL010000061.1:0-2946 GCF_014201055.1 Paraburkholderia sp. CI2 | reverse complement strand
TCTCGCTGTAGTAAATCCGGCGTCGCTGTTTCATCTGCAACACTCCCACTGCTTGCGCAGTCTTCAGTGTGTTGCATCCACCGGTTGAATCCGCCTGGCTTGACCGGACATTCAACCGATTGCTACGTCAGCTGTCGCACAACGTGCGAGGCGTGCGACCAGTTCAGCGAGCAAGCCAACGCCACAGCAGCCAGGCGCCGAGTGCCCAGATAGCCAAAATTGTCGCGAGACCGACTATGCTTCTTGGCTTTACCGGTTGTCAGTTAGCCAGCCTTCGGCCTTTCCGCGATTGTCTTGGATAGACAGCCTTCGGGATGAGACGCAAGCAAAGCCAGACTCCAGGCGGCACGACGACCAGATCTGTCAGATGCCGAGGACGTGTATGAAGTCGGGAATAAGGTCGACAGGGCTGAACGCATATGCCACCGTTGCCAATGCGAGAAATTTCGCAAGCAACGGCGTGGCCGGATCGCGACTGGCGAACATAAGCGTGACTAAATCTCGCTTTAGCCGCGTTGCCCAAGCCGTGAGTGATTGCAGCAAGCAGTTGATCACTTCAGCAGTGCGTTGGGCTAGCCTTGTGTTCCAGTGCCCACGGTTGCCTGTTCCTCCAGCCACCCACGCCACACTGCCATCAGGACCGCCAGGATGACGGGACCTACAAACAGTCCTACCAGGCCGAAGGCCGCAAGCCCGCCCAACACACCGAACACGACCAGAAGAAACGGTATCCGGGTAGCGCTGCTGATCACGAGCGGACGAATCAGGTTGTCCACCCAGCTAACGACCAGTGCGCCCCAGAGTAAAAGACCGACCCCGGCTATCGTTTTTCCTGTGACGAGGAGCCATACACCGATCGATCCCCATACGAACGGCGTGCCAAAGGGTATCAACGCGATCAGCACCGTAAACGCAGCCAGCAACACCGGCGCCTGCATTCCGGCAACCCAGTAACCCAAGCCGGCAAGCGCGCCCTGCGCCAGTGCCGTCAGCACGAGCCCGTAGACGACCGCCTTGGTCGTTCCGCCGATAGAAGCGAGATAGGCGTCCAGGCGATCGCCCAGAAAACGCCGTAGTATGCGGCGCACTTGATCCAACGCGCTTTCGCCGTCCCGGTACATAAAAAACAGCGTCAGCAAGGCAAAACCCAATTTCGTCGCATTGCGACCCACGCCGCCGACTAACTGGCCGACCTCCCCGGTCCACTGCCGGCCCCACTCAGCGATTTGCGCGCGCAAAGCCATCGGATCGGCCGATACTTGATTCAGTAGATCCTGCAGCCACAGCCCGAGCCACGGGACGCGCGCAATCAATTCCGGCAGTTTGTGCGGCCCATTGGCGAGGTAGCTGGCGACGGTCTGGTAGGCCGCGGTCAGTTCGTCACGCAGCAGCACGATCAGCCAGATTGACGGCAGAATGAACGCCACCGAGAGAATGATCGTCATCAGCATCGCGCTGCCGGTGGCGTTCCCGCGCATAAGCGAGCGCAAGCGGCGATAAGCGGGCCAGGTCACGTAGGCAAAGATGGTGGCCCAGGCCACTGGCACCAGGAACAGGTGCAGCACTACGTAGCTCAGCACTACGAGCCCGCCAAGAAGAAATGCAAGGATGATGCGCTTGACCAGGGACATCTGATAGCTCTCGTCCATGAACGCCTTCCCTTTAGATACGCTGAGAATTTGCGGGCGCGCCGGTGCTTCCGCCCGCCGTGGCACGTGGTCGTTACAGGAAGCCCCATACCGGCCCGCGCCTGAGCACCCCCTGTCTAAACGTCGACGTCGCATGTTGGAATGCCGCGCGCAGCCCTGCTTTACTGACTACCCGCTGCTTTGCAGCACAGCAATACGCCTGTCGATCGGTGGGTGCGTGGAGAAGAGCCCGAGCCACCCCGGCTTGTCGGTGATGCCGGATGCCTTGAAGGATTGCGGAAGTTCGCCGGGTGCAAGTCCACCCAGGCGGGCCAGCGCATTGATCATCGGTCGCGGAGAAGCCAGCAGTTGCGCAGAGCCCGCATCAGCGCGGAACTCGCGCCGGCGCGAGAAGTACGCGACGATCACCGAAGCGAGAATGCCGAAAATAATCTCGCAAACAATAACGGTAATGTAGAACCCGGGACCGACACCGCGTTCGGTACGAAACAAGGTCTTGTCCACGAAGTACCCGACCACACGGGCCAAGAAAATCACGAAGGTATTCACCACGCCCTGAATGAGCGTCAAGGTGACCATGTCGCCGTTGCTCACGTGCGAAATCTCATGGGCAAGGACAGCCTCCACTTCCTCCTTGTTCATCGATTGCAGCAATCCGGTGGAGACAGCCACCAGGGCTGAATTCTTGAAAGCCCCTGTGGCGAACGCGTTCGGTGCGCCTTCAAAAATGGCGACTTCCGGCATACGAATGCGAGCACGCTGCGCGAGCTCCCGTACAGTGTCGATCAGCCATTGCTCAGTCGAATCGCGCGGCGGATCGATGACACGCGCCCCGGTTGCCCATTTCGCCATCGGTTTGGAGATAAGCAGCGAAATGATGGAACCGGCGAAGCCGATCACCAGCGAGAACACGAACAGCGCATTGAAGTCGAGCCCGCTCCCGGTCAAGAAGCGGCCGACGCCCAACACATTCATTACTATCGAAAGCACCAACACCACCGCGAGGTTGGTGGCGAGGAACAGCAAAATTCTTTTCATTCACAAGTCTCCTGTGGAAACTGGCTGAATGACTGCGGTGACATAAAACCCTCAACTCTCCTTTGACACCGGATAACCGAAAGGTTTATGTAATATTTCTATTTCAGCACAAGACGTTTGCTATCTGGCTTCATAGGAATTCGCGCGTACCTTGTTCATCGCCCGTAAACGGCATCAAAATCACGGGGACCCCGAGTCGCGATGCGCGCCTGCTGCCTGCGGATGATCGAACGCGCCGCGCGGGCCAGCGCGAGATCGA
>NZ_JACHDL010000060.1:0-3459 GCF_014201055.1 Paraburkholderia sp. CI2 | reverse complement strand
CTGGGGCCGCTGGAATATCTGTGGGACTGGGGGATTAGCTCAGCTGGGAGAGCACCTGCTTTGCAAGCAGGGGGTCGTCGGTTCGATCCCGTCATCCTCCACCAATCCTCAATGCGCAGGGTTCTGCCTGAAGGCAGAGCGTTGCGCATTGGCGATTGAGCCAGTCAGAGCGGTATGAGGCACAGGCTTCATACCGGCTGCCGTTCTTTAACAATCAGGAAGAAGTAGTAAAGAGATTCACGAAAGGCACCTGGAGATGGGTGCCGAGTAGGTGAATCAGGGTTGTGATTGTATCGATGTATTTTAAAGGTGATCGAAAGATTGCCTTGGAATACGGCGCAACACGAATACTCAACCTGTAGCGAGTGCGTCTATCCCCTCCGGGGATGGGACCCACGTAAGCGCTAAAGCGCTAACGTGGGTCGACACAGAGACACACCCGTTATAGGGTCAAGCGAACAAGTGCATGTGGTGGATGCCTTGGCGATCACAGGCGATGAAGGACGCGGTAGCCTGCGAAAAGCTCCGGGGAGCTGGCAAACGAGCATTGATCCGGAGATGTCCGAATGGGGAAACCCACTCCTAATGGAGTATCCGTAGCTGAATCCATAGGCTACGTGAAGCGAACGCGGTGAACTGAAACATCTAAGTAACCGCAGGAAAAGAAATCAACCGAGATTCCCAGAGTAGTGGCGAGCGAAATGGGATCAGCCGGTACACGTTATCCGTATTGTTAGTCGAACGCTCTGGAAAGTGCGGCCATAGCAGGTGATAGCCCTGTAGACGAAAACAGCATGGAAGAACTGGGTGTACGAGAAGTAGGGCGGGACACGTGAAATCCTGTCTGAAGATGGGGGGACCATCCTCCAAGGCTAAATACTCGTGATCGACCGATAGTGAACCAGTACCGTGAGGGAAAGGCGAAAAGAACCCCGGGAGGGGAGTGAAACAGATCCTGAAACCGCATGCATACAAACAGTCGGAGCCCCGCTTTAAGCGCTTTCGGCGCATTCATGAAATGAATGCGTCAAAAGACATCAAGTCTGAAACATGACCACTGCGCGCTTGAAGTGGATTTAAGCGCGAGAGCGCTTAAAGCGGGGTGACGGCGTACCTTTTGTATAATGGGTCAGCGACTTACATTCAGTGGCGAGCTTAACCGATTAGGGCAGGCGTAGCGAAAGCGAGTCCGAACAGGGCGTCCAGTCGCTGGGTGTAGACCCGAAACCAGGTGATCTATCCATGGCCAGGTTGAAGGCACGGTAACACGTGCTGGAGGACCGAACCCACTAACGTTGAAAAGTTAGGGGATGAGCTGTGGATAGGGGTGAAAGGCTAAACAAACCTGGAAATAGCTGGTTCTCTCCGAAAACTATTTAGGTAGTGCCTCGTGTCTCACCTTCGGGGGTAGAGCACTGTCATGGTTGTGGGGTCCATTGCGGATTACTACGCCATAGCAAACTCCGAATACCGAAGAGTGCAATCACGGGAGACAGACATCGGGTGCTAACGTCCGGTGTCAAGAGGGAAACAACCCAGACCGCCAGCTAAGGTCCCCAAATATGGCTAAGTGGGAAACGAAGTGGGAAGGCTAAAACAGTCAGGAGGTTGGCTTAGAAGCAGCCACCCTTTAAAGAAAGCGTAATAGCTCACTGATCGAGTCGTCCTGCGCGGAAGATGTAACGGGGCTAAGCCATATACCGAAGCTGCGGATGCACAGTAATGTGCATGGTAGGAGAGCGTTCCGTAAGCCTGCGAAGGTGCACTGGAAAGTGTGCTGGAGGTATCGGAAGTGCGAATGCTGACATGAGTAGCGATAAAGGGGGTGAAAGGCCCCCTCGCCGTAAGCCCAAGGTTTCCTACGCAACGTTCATCGGCGTAGGGTGAGTCGGCCCCTAAGGCGAGGCAGAAATGCGTAGCTGATGGGAAGCAGATTAATATTTCTGCACCATTGTGAAATGCGATGGGGGGACGGATCGCGGAAGGTTGTCCGGGTGTTGGAAGTCCCGGTCCTTGCATTGGAGAAGGCGCTTTGGCAAATCCGGGCGCGCAATTCAAGGGTGCGAGGCGAGCCACTTCGGTGGCGAAGCAACTGGAAGGGGTTCCAGGAAAAGCCTCTAAGCTTCAGTTTCACAGTGACCGTACCGCAAACCGACACAGGTGGGCGAGATGAGTATTCTAAGGCGCTTGAGAGAACTCGGGAGAAGGAACTCGGCAAATTGGTACCGTAACTTCGGGATAAGGTACGCCCTCATAGCCTGACTGGCCTGCGCCAGAAGGGTGAAAGGGTTGCAATAAACTGGTGGCTGCGACTGTTTAATAAAAACACAGCACTCTGCAAACACGAAAGTGGACGTATAGGGTGTGACGCCTGCCCGGTGCCGGAAGATTAAATGATGGGGTGCAAGCTCCTGATTGAAGTCCCGGTAAACGGCGGCCGTAACTATAACGGTCCTAAGGTAGCGAAATTCCTTGTCGGGTAAGTTCCGACCTGCACGAATGGCGTAACGATGGCCACACTGTCTCCTCCCGAGACTCAGCGAAGTTGAAGTGTTTGTGATGATGCAATCTCCCCGCGGCTAGACGGAAAGACCCCATGAACCTTTACTGTAGCTTTGCATTGGACTTTGAACCGGTCTGTGTAGGATAGGTGGGAGGCTATGAAGTTGGGACGCCAGTCTCAATGGAGCCGTCCTTGAAATACCACCCTGATCTGTTTGAGGTTCTAACCTTGGCCCGTGATCCGGGTCGGGGACAGTGCATGGTAGGCAGTTTGACTGGGGCGGTCTCCTCCCAAAGTGTAACGGAGGAGTACGAAGGTACGCTAGGTACGGTCGGAAATCGTGCTGATAGTGCAATGGCATAAGCGTGCTTGACTGTGAGACTGACAAGTCGAACAGGTGCGAAAGCAGGTCATAGTGATCCGGTGGTTCTGTATGGAAGGGCCATCGCTCAACGGATAAAAGGTACTCTGGGGATAACAGGCTGATACCGCCCAAGAGTTCATATCGACGGCGGTGTTTGGCACCTCGATGTCGGCTCATCTCATCCTGGGGCTGTAGCCGGTCCCAAGGGTATGGCTGTTCGCCATTTAAAGAGGTACGTGAGCTGGGTTTAAAACGTCGTGAGACAGTTTGGTCCCTATCTGCCGTGGGCGCTGGATATTTGAAGGGGGCTGCTCCTAGTACGAGAGGACCGGAGTGGACGAACCTCTGGTGTACCGGTTGTCACGCCAGTGGCATCGCCGGGTAGCTATGTTCGGAAGAGATAACCGCTGAAAGCATCTAAGCGGGAAACTCGCCTTAAGATGAGATATCCCCGGGGCTTCGAGCCCCTTGAAGGGTCGTTCAAGACCAGGACGTTGATAGGTCAGGTGTGCACGTACAGTAATGTACTGAGCTAACTGATACTAATTGCCCGTAAGGCTTGATCCTATAACAGGTGTGTCTCGACCCGCGT
>NZ_JACHDL010000059.1:0-5620 GCF_014201055.1 Paraburkholderia sp. CI2 | reverse complement strand
TTCCGGAGCACGGCAGCATTCGTAAGCAGAGAGTTCTGATTCATCGAAACCCCAGGGCGGGTGTACGAAAAGGATGGAAGCTCGATTTAATGTGCGGGCGATGCGGCGTTGCCAGATCTCGCTTTTTGTCACGGGACAGCTGAAATCGGACGCACAGGCCGAGTACGTCAGTCCTGCTCGCAAGCGTGCTCGAAATGAATCGTCTTATGGTCTAAAAGAGACTTCCGCCAGATCTGGCGCAGACTTCTAATTTTTCCGCATCCTATGTATTGCGCCAGCAAACAGAAATCGAGTTATTCATAGCAGAAGTCATCGCAGCCTATCTGACGGCTTGCCGCACCTCCGTACGCTGCCGCACATTCGCATTTTTCGCACCAACGGGGTCGTGCGCAATTGCGATGTCACTATTTCGATCATTTCGAACAAGCGCCCGTATAGCGTGAAAACACCGACAAAAGCTGGTGGAGCAAATGGCGCCGAATTCGCGCAACCGCACGCAAAGGTGCTAGCGCTTCGTCACGAAATGCCAGAGCGCCGCACACTCTGTCTCGGATATCCGGTAGTGAGGCATGGCTTTGCGCAACATTACGTTGACCGGGTCGATGCCTTCCCTCAGCGCCCTGCAGAACGTTGCCTGATCGTAACTGCTCGCCGGACCGTCCCTTCGACTCTTCGCAGGAAACAGGTTGCCGGCGGTCAAGGGTGGTGCGAATGCGTCGCCCGAGCCGGTTTGCGAATGGCAGTTCGCACAACGGGTGGTCGAGCCGGGCAACAGACGATCGTCGTCGCGCAATTGCGCCTCAACCGAATGCTGCCCGTTGAAGATCGAACACCCGAGATCGTTCGACTCACAAGGCGGCGCGCCATGCGCGACATACGTGATGTTCGCCAGCGCCAGCGCCAGCGCACGCGCCGCGGTTCGCCGTGACCGTAACGCCATCACTGGATCTGCACCGTGCGCGAAACGCTCGGCACGCCCTTCGCGTTCAGGCCAAACAGCATGTAGTAGCCAGGCACGACGACACCCGGATCGGAAGGAATATTGATCAGATATTCGCCCGCCGTTCCTACCGTGAAAGTCACGGGTACCCGCCGCTGCTCGTTGTTGACCGCGTGGGTCGACGAAGACATGCGCATCAACGCAAAGGCCGTGATGCCACTGCTGCCCGTTACGGCGATCGATGTCCCGAGCTGTGCCGTAGTGGGCGCGGCTGTGAGGGTCGGTCGTGTTGCCGCCGAGCCGTCCGCGTTGAGCAGGTACGGCGGCGTCAGGATTTCGAGGTTCGTATGGTTTGTCGAGCAGCTTCCGCACAGTCCACCGCCACCACTCAGTACGCGACCGTCCGACAACAGCAGTGCGATGCTGTGATAGTTACGCGGCACGGCTTGCGGCGGGAGCACCGAGAAAGTCTTGGTGGTAGGGTCCCACAACTCTGGCGCCAGCACGGCGGTGTCGTCCGAAAACGTTACCGGGTACGCCTCTCCACCCAGGACTACCACCTGACCGTTCGGCAAGACCACGCTGGTGTTGAAGGCGCGGCGGTAATTCATCGGCGTAAGCGTTTGCGTCACCGCGGTGCCGCTGCTGATGTCGATTAGCGTGGCGTCCGCAGTCGCGTTGGAATACTCGTAGCTCGGCGCACCGCCTACAGCCAGGATCTTGCCGATATCGTACATAACGGCGTTGCCGTTCATCGCATCGGCATCGCTGCCCCGGTTGCCGGCAGGCGTCACGCTGCCCGCGCCGGCGGTATCGAACCAGTGCATGGCAACGCTCGGACCGGCGTGGAAGACTCGCCCATTTGCCACCGCAAACAGCCATGCATGATTGTCGGAGCGGAAAATGCCAGCCGCGTCACTCGTGAGGATGTAGTCGCCGAGAATGGCGCTATTGAGCTGCCAACCCGTACTCGGTGACCAGGTTTCGCCGGTCTTGCCGCCCTCGCCTCCGTTCCACGAGCCGCCCACCAGGAATACGTTGCCATTGCTCAACGTTACGCTGCCGTGGTAGGCGCGCGGAATATTCATTAGAGGACCCGACGTCCATTTTCCAGTCGAAGGCGTGTAGAAACTCGTCGCGTCGCTGCTCGAGCCACCAGTGACGTAAATACGGCCATCCGGAAGATTGACGATGCCCGGGCAGAACATATCGTGGCCGGTATTCGTCACGAGAACCTGTTTGCTCGTGCCTGTAGTCGGGTTAAAGATTGCGGTGTATGTGTTGCCGGGGGTGACTTCGCCAGCCGTAAAGTCCAGCTTCTGGTCGGCGGACCACACTACCACGGTGCCATCGGGCAGATTCGCCGCGGCTGCCGGCACGATCGACAGGTTATAGGGTGTAGTCCACTTTGCCGGCAATGTTTTCGCGGTCATGCCGCTGATCTGCCACGTCTGCAGAGCGGTTCCGCTGCAAGGCTGCTGCGTGATCTGCGAGCCCTTCGCCGTGAGGCTGGCAACAGCCAGACACAGGTGACTCTGCGACGCGACAATTGCAAAGCCGCCACCTTGCGGGATCAGCTGAAAGCTTTGATTCGCCTGGCCATTGCAGGTCCACTGGTCCGCCCCAGCGCCGGCGTCTGTGCTGACACCGTAGATGTCGAGGCAAAGGTTGCTGTTGACGTTGACGAACTGATAAAGCCCGTTGTTCTGCGTCAGTGTCCAGTGCTGGTTATTCCCGCCATTGCACGTCCACTCGATAACCGAGGCGCCAGGCGTCTTCGATTCGGCGTTCACATCGGCGCACAAGGTCGTGCCGTTGACGGTGAGCGTGCTCGATGTCTGCGCGTCGGCAGTTGTGGAGAACATCGAAAGCGCCGCCATGAATGTGATTGGCAGCAACGCTTTCACGCACCTGTCGAACAATTGCGAGAGGATTCCAAACGATCGGTTTTGTGACATAGCCTCAGTCCAATAGGTTACACACGCCCTAATGCGCCCAGTACATCGCAAACTTGATCTGCGCGAGGCAGGTCATCACTTCGCCAGCGCAACATTGCGTTCGCGTCGAAGCAGTAGATTTGGGTCGAGTGATCGGCAATGTTGCCGAGTGGCAGGGTGCTGCCCGAAAGCGCTTTGCGCATCCGGTCGACGTCCTGCAACGTCGGCGTGGCCGCCCGCCATTCGGGTCCGGCCTGGAAGCGCATGAGCCATGCGTGCAGCGCGGGCGGCGAGTCGGAAAGCGGATCGATTCCGATCGACACCAACTGAACGGGGTAGCGGTGCTGCAACTGCGATATCCGTTGCTGAACGGTGCTGAACAGCGCACCCTGCAAAGGACAAACTGAAGTGCATCCTGTGTAAATCGTCTGCAACGCAGTCACTTTCTGACGCAACAGATCGGTTAGCAACCGTTTCTGGCCGCTTTGATCGACCAGCCAGAAGTCGTCGAGACGAATGGGCGGCGTGACGAGTCCTACGCTTGCGTGCTGCGCGTATAGCGGAAAAGAAACGCCTGCTAACGCCGCGGCCGATACGCCACGCAGCAGCGCGCGGCGCCTCGGACTTCGGACCGGCGCGCACGCACGCAATGCCGCGTGAGTCGGCGCGTGTTGATGGAACATGACTATGATCTCCCGCAACGTGTAATGGCTCGCAGAACCATTTGTCGCCATCTTTTATTGCGTGTTACCCGCGCGATAATGCGCACGAGTCGCGCGACGGCTACGTTCGCTTTCTAATTGCGAATCAACGGCATTCGGGAGCGTAGCAGAGAACCTTCCGGAAAATGACAGCGTCAGGCCCCCGACTTGCTCCGCTTTGTGAGGTCGGCCACATAACAATGAAACTTCAAAAACTGGGTGTTTTAGAAAGCCCGAGCAAAACCCTATGCCGTCCTGAGATTCGTCGTGAGGCGGCGGAAATGGCGAAGTCGCGAAAATGGATTGCGCGCTCAAACGTGGCGGCAAGACGCGTCAGGCAGGCGGACCAGGTCGGCCTGGCCGAAGAGACTCGGCTGACCGTTACCGAACTGCCAAGCCCTGCTCCTACAACGAAGGGGTTGCCCAACAAGGTCTCAGCATCGGCACGATGGCAAGTCCGCGATGGCGAATAGCAAGCAGCGCCGGTGTTCCGGCGGCTTCGAGTTTCGCCGCGACCACGGCGAGCCATTGCGCGTGTTTCGCTGGCGATGATATGCAGGTTCCGCGCCCCTGGCTCCCGGCTGTCTCCTTGTTCCAAAGCCCAAAGTCAAACCGTGGCAAAATTCGCATTCCGCGATTTATTTGGTGCGAGCGGTGCGGCGCATATAAATGCCTCGGCAGCATTATTTTTCTTTCTAAAACCATACCGAAACATTTAATTGTCATTTAATTAGGTCCCGAGCCATCCGATAAGAACCATACATTGACGGAAATTAAAGCACCCCGACTGTCTAAAAGCGACAAGTAACAATTTTGTAACGGGTTTTTTGTTGTTTTGTGAATCTCGAACTCGGGCGTGAGAACGCGTCTGGATAAGCGTGGGAACGGAGGAGGGACACGTTACCGAGAGGATCACATAGCACAAATTTCGTTGTTACGCTTAGTTACGTCCGATGGCGCAAGATTTGTTTCAATTCTGTACCATTCGTATTCATCAGATCACTCAGGGAAAACCTTATCGATTTTGATTCGATTGGAAAAACTTCGCAATTTGCGGCGAATTACCGAATCTTCCGATTGAAAATGATGAAGCGGGTTTTCAGTAGGATGAAATCTGAAGATTAAAACGTGATTAATGCCCCACGCGAGTGCGGCAGCGGGCGGCTCTTGACAAAAGCCGATCATTATTCAGTTGTACTTCGTGTTGTTGCGTATTTTTTCGTGGCGACGTCCTTCTCACGCGAACGTTGTTCGTTTTAGCGGCCAGGTTCCATCGGCCTTGATAGACAGATGTCCTTCTCCAGCAGACTCTCTCCAAGACTGAAACCGTCATTTCGTCGGCTTCCCCAGATCGCAAAAACTGCTTCGGCGCTTGCATTCATCGCAGGCGTACTAAGCCTTGCAGGTTGTGGCGGTGAAACAAGCGATGATGGCAGCACCGCGTCCGTGACCGCCAACTCCCTGCCTGCCGACACAGTCGCGAACGCGGCTACAGATCCGTACAGCAACGGCGTAGTGCCCCCCGACAATGGCTCTCCGCCGGTTCAGGCGAACGGTCAGCCTTATAACCGCGCCCTGGTGCAACGGGCGGGACAAGGCGATTGAACCGTTTCGCGATGATCGATACGAAACCCGCATATCCCGTGCAAGAGCATTTTCAATCGTGATGTCAGCGACCGTTGACTCACGCGTTTGACGTGTTTGCGTTACGTATGCCATCGCTTCAGGCACTGATGGTCATCGGCAAACGTAATTCCAACGTTCTCGGCCCATCCCCGGACAGTAGCAATTTATAGCTAAGCCATGAAACTCAGACTCTACTCACTATTCGCCGTTTTAGCCCTGTTGTGCGGGCAATCGATGCCAGCGTTCTCCCAGACGACTTCGACCGCCGCCACCGCCAAGCAACTCGCGGCGCTGCAGCCGCCGCCCACCGGAAGCGGAAATGACCGTTTTGCAATGGACGTGAACTGCAATCTCTGGAGTGCGGATCAGACGGCGCTGAACGAATGCTCAAAGGACCTCGATCTGATTGCCGGATT
>NZ_JACHDL010000058.1:0-7851 GCF_014201055.1 Paraburkholderia sp. CI2 | reverse complement strand
GATGCGGTCGGCGGATTTTTGGTGGCCGGGCATTGGTATGCGCTAGACGGCGCGTACATGCCCACCTGGAAAAGAATCTTCATGCCGCGCGTGCGTGCGGCGTTCAGAAGCGACTTCAGAAAGGCCACTTTGTTGGGGTCCAGCGTGCTGCCGTCGGCCAGCGTCATGAAGTCCCACGAAACGCCGAGGCGAACCGTACCGACGCCCAATCCGGCAATCAGATCGAGGTCCTTTGAGCATTCGTTCAGCGCCGTCTGATCCGCACTCCAGAGATTGCAGTTCACGTCCATTGCAAAACGGTCGTTTCCGCTTCCGGTGGGCGGGGGCTGCAGCGCCGCGAGTTGCTGAGCAGTGGCGGTAGTCGCGTTCGTTGTCTTGGCGCGACCGTTCTTCGCGAAGGCCGACATCGGCTGCCCACACAAAAGTGTTAAGACAACGAATAATAAGAAAAGTGTGAGTTTCATTTCTCAACTATAAATGCTGTCGCCTGGAATTGGTCCGAAAACGTCAGAGTTAAGTGTGCCGATGAACATCAATTGTTGAAGCGACCGCATTGACGGCACGGATATGTCGAACACGCGCGTCGAATACCGTGTCGACGTCAGAGTCCCGCACAGACACTACACTTCAGAACAGAGCGACTCAATCTTCCTAAGGATGCGCCCCCTTGTTCGGCATCAGTCCCAGCTGAAGTCTGTTGTGTGACGCAATGCCTCACTATCAGATTTCCGACGCCGGTTGCGCCACGCTTGTCGGCATATCACGAAGTCTTCGCGTCGAACTCCGCAATGAGCGAATCGTCCCATCATGTACGGGAACGCACATCGATTCGTAGTGCCGAGCCGGGATACTTGCGACTTCGATGTGCAGCGCGAGTCATCGCATAGAAGACCTTGCCGCGCTCAGTCATTACACAAGTTGTTCCTTCATCAAATTTTCTTTTTTCCTAAAGATGAAAACTGTCGTCTCTCTTTAGACAAATTCGAAATCACGAGCTTTCGAAAGAACGGTTACACGTCTGATAAAAGTATGCGTCTGACCTGAACGCTTTGTCATGATATTTACGAGTGATACATGGCGATAAGACCAATCAAAGAACGAAGCCATGATTCGAATTCTGCGTATTTGATTGTCAGAAGAACTGTTGGTGCACCTGATGAAGGCGACGTGTCGCGATCGAACTGTACGATGGCGACTTTATGCGCTATTGCTAACATTCGGTCTTTGAGTGAGATGTTACGCTCGTCGTGACTCGTCAGTGAATCAATGAAATTAGCTTCACTAAACGATTCACTTCCACACCAAAATCTGTTTTGCAAGCGCAGGGTGCCTACGCCGGCATCGTTTCCCACGAGTTTCCGAACTGAGGAGATAGTATGTTCGAATCCAACGCCACCGCGGATCCGAAACTGGAAGAGGCGTGCCTTGAGGCGAATTCAAAACAGGTCGCCCTGGATGACTCGAACCCGCAAAGCGAGAACATCTTCGTCGCAAGGTGGGACGACGCAGTGAAGAGAACGATGGACGTTTGCGGGGCGTCGGTTCTACTCATCCTGCTCTTCCCGGTTCTTCTGATAATTGCGCTGGCAGTCATGAGCGATCACGGAAACGCCGTATATGGTCATCCAAGAATTGGCCGAGGAGGACGTACTTTCAAGTGCCTGAAGTTCCGCTCCATGGTGAAGAACTCGGATGAAGTTCTCGCCAAACTGCTCGCAACCGATCCGCAGGCTCGTGCGGAATGGGACCGCGATTTCAAGCTTAAAAACGATATTCGTGTGACGCCGGTTGGCCGCATTCTGCGCAAGACGAGCCTCGATGAGTTGCCGCAACTATGGAACGTGCTGCGCGGCGATATGAGCCTGGTGGGACCCCGTCCTATCGTGCAGAAGGAGCTGGTGCGATATGGCCGCGATGTTCGTTACTACCTCGCGCTAAAGCCGGGAATGACAGGCTTATGGCAGGTCAGCGGCCGGAACGATGTGGACTATCCGACGCGGGTTTCGCTCGATGTTAAATACGCAATGAACCGCTCGCTGACATTCGATATGTCGATTCTTCTGAGAACCGTCAAAGTGGTGTTCGCGAAAGACGGCGCCTACTGAGCCGGCTGAGGTCCTTTCCCTGTCGTAGATTGCATGTCGTTCCGATCGCCGTGACCGATCGGGGATGTGTTCCGCTATTGCTGCGCAATTCACGAGAAACATGTTATGAGAGTGGTCCACGTAATCGAATCGACTGCTACAGGAACGCTTGCAGTTGTGAGCACGCTTGCGACGCGCCTCGCCAAGGAAGGTCACGAGGTGTATGTGATCTATTCAGAGCGCGAGGAAACACCGAAGAATTTGCGCGCGATGTTTCACTCTGACGTCGTCCTGCGGCATCTGCAGATGAAAGGGCCATCATTGGCACGGATCATGTCTGTCTTGCGCCAACAACTCATCGAATTGAACCCGGATATCGTCCATCTGCACTCGTCATTCGCAGGTTTCCTGGGACGAATGTCGACCTTGTTTGCGTTGCCGTCAACGGCGCTTCTTTATAGCCCGCACTGCATCTCTTTCGTACGGCGAGACATAGGCAGGTTGAAGCGATACTGTTTCGCCGCATTGGAGTTGCTTGCGTGTGTGAAGAACTGCACATACGTTGGCTGCTCCGAGAGTGAATGCGCCGCTATTCGCCGCTATCTTCGGCGAGATGCAGTACTGGTCGAGAACGCGATCGATCGGGCTGTTAGTGTCCAGGGCAACAATCGTTTGGAAAGCGCCGGAAAAGTCGGATCGACGAAACGGCGAAAAATTGTGACCGTCGGCGGCATTCGTGTCCAAAAGAATCCGCGATTGTTCGCGGAGATTGCACGCTCGTTTGATCGGGACGGCGTCGAGTTCGTATGGATCGGCGACGGCGACGCAGATCTCAGGAGGACGCTCGAGGACGCCGGCGTGCGTGTGACCGGTTGGCTTACGCGTGCTGACGTAATCGCGGCTGTGGCGCAAGCGGATATCTATTTGTCGACAGCTTCCTGGGAGGGAATGCCGATTTCTCTGATTGAAGCAATGACGCTCGGCACACCCGTTGTGGCGTCAGATTGTCCCGGCAATATAGACACCATTCGTCACAATTCGACCGGCGTTCTTTATCGGACGGCTGCGGAAGCGACTTCGCTGATCCGGAAGATGATAGCCGAGGATAAATTTCGTGAAGGTTTATTGCGGCGCGCGCAGGAGGAAGCGCGCAACAGATTCAGTGAAGATCGTTTCTTCAACAACATCGCGCTGCTTTATTCGGCCCAGTTGAGAAGCATTCGCCAGGGCCGTTCGGTGCTGAGCGAGTGACTACTGAGCGATTTGCAGCAAGCCGTCGTCTGGGACCGATTGCATACAGTGCTCTTGCCGAAGTGAAGAGTAGCGGACAAAAGCCGCTTCACGCGCGTGACCATCAACTCTTCATCGATTCGCGCAGTCGGGACGGGCGAAGAACTGGCCCGAACGTGCCGATGGGGCGCGGCAAGAATCGAAGCACCACTCCGTAACCAACGTTCACGGAACGCCGATCGCGACGAGACTGACTTTTAAGAAATGGTTTGCGCGTGTCATCGCGCAAACCATTTTAATTTTTAGAGCCGCGCGAGATATCGCTCCACGCCCGAGGCGGCGATTATATCTGTCCACCGCAAATGCAGCAGCGTGGAGGGGTCATTTTTCGGCACCATATCGCCGTGGAAATTGCAGATGCTAGAGAATACGTCTGGGCCCGTTACTTTACATTGAATTCCAAACTTGGCGGCGGCGTTCAGATTCGAAGGCGAGTCATTGCAGATGATTCTTTTGCCGAGCGCAGCATATTCCAGAAGCTTGGTCGGCGTCTGCACGTCGTACGGACGCTTGTACGGGATGGTTGAAATAGCAATCTCGCAGTTGCGAACCACCGCGAGGGCATCGCGTTGCGCAAGACGTCCCGTGAACAGGATGCCGGGCGATCGAAGATATGCGTCGGAGATTTCCTTTTCAACAGGCCCAATCAGAACGAGGGTATCCGAGTCGCGCTTGGCGGCCAGGAAGTCGCTGATGAAGCCGACAAAGCCGCGTTCCCGCGTTATCTCGCCCAGATAACAATACGTTCCCGACGGAAGCGCCTGGTTGCGGTCAGCATCCGTCGTGAAAATCCAATCTGGTACGCCCATCGGCAGGAAAACGGTATCTACGCCGTCGCGGAAGCCCATGACTGCACTCATTGAGTCGTTCTGAAATATTCGAAGATCGGGCCGTGGTTGAAACGTTTTCTTGATGCTGTCCTTTAGCGCACTGTTACGCCCGACAGACAGCGAGCGGTAATCGTGGATAACGTATTTTGCAGCAGGGATCTTGGGGTAAAAGCCCATGATGCACCAGAGAATGTACTCCTCCGGATTCTTGACTTTTTTGTAATCATCCAGTGTCCCTGACATTACCTTACAGTCGTTTCTCACAAAATACTTCGTGTAGGCGTCGATCTCAGGATAATTCGCCTTGCCGGGGTGAAGAATGAATATCTGCATGTCATTGCCACCGTTCAAATGTCGTCTCTTCGGCTGACTCAGTGCTACCAAGGGCAGTTCGAGTCGCATTCGTTGAAATGTCGCACGTCAATGGATTGGTCAAGCGTTGGTTAGCTTGATATCCGTTGGCAGAAATGTCGCGACGTTGGACTGCTCTATCACCCGGTCCCAAATGAGGTCTGCGAAGTCCGTCCGACGATTCGCTGTCGCACCGCGCGCGGCGTCTTCATCGATTCCGTCAAAGATGTTCGCCGTGGTGATCACACTATGGATGCCCATCTCTTCACAGCATCTGATATTCGACGGCGAGTCGTTGCACACGATTTTCTTGCCGAGCGCAGCATACTCGAGCAGCTTGGTCGGCGTTTGATAGCAGTGCGGCCGGTGATAGGGGAAATAGCACACCGCAACATCGGATTCGACCACGTGCTTCAGCGCCTCACGCTGCGGCAACGGCCCAGTGAAAATGATATTTTTTGCATTCGAAAATCTTTCGTAGATGCGCGGGTCCGGTTTTCCCACCAGCAGGAGGGAGACGTCGCGCTTCTGAAAGTTGTTTATAAATGCTTCCAGCACGCGATCGAAGCCGCGCTCGACGCTCATTTCGCCGATATAACAGAAATCAGCTTTCTTTTTGGTTTGACCGCCATCCTGTACCTCGAAGATCCAGTTCGGCACGCCCATGGGCAGGATCACACTGGGTACACCGTGACCGAAACCCATGATCTCCTGTTGCCGTTTGTTCTGAAATATCCGCAGATTCGGCTGGCAATTGAAATACCGCTTCGCGACGTCTTTCATCGCCGGCCAGCCGCCAACGGAGAGAGAACGGTAGTCATGGATGACAAAGTCCGATTCAAACCGGTTCGGATAGAAACCCATGATTTCCCACAACACGAAATTTCGTTTGTTATCGAGCGCGCGGTAATCGCTGATTGTTCCGACCACCACATCCACGCCGCGCGCTTTAAAATAGTTTTGATAGGCAGTAATTTCCGGATAATTGGCGGTACCCGGAGACGTGATGAAGATTTTACGCATGCCGCCTTCCTTTTTAACCGTGGAGATAAGGAACAATAAGGCCGTTAGGAATAATGCACTGGCGGTCCGGTTGCGCCTTTGATTGACAGGTGCTCGAACGTTGACCGCTTGTTCTGCTCGAAGCCGAGATCGCGCGCGATAGTATTTTTATTAGCGAATACCTTATCGTGACGATTCGCCGCCCTGGGTTGGATGCAGCGCGGTGCACGACGGTGTCGTACGCCGCTGCGCGAGCTGTCGCGGCGGCGCTGTGCTTTCTACGCCTGGTTCAATGCACGTGGTCTGCTAAAGATGCGCTGAGCCAGGCGCCTGACGCGTCCCAGTCGCAGATAGCGCGGCACCAACGTCAGGCCCGTGAGCTGCGCGGCGAACCACGACACGGAAGAGTCATCGTCAATGTCGAACGCCTTGAGTCGGAACGGGTCGCTTCCTTCGTCATTCCAGCCCACGTCGGTCGTGCGTGCGGTCTTGTAGCCGGCGGCCTTCAGCAGCTCGACTTCGCGCGGACCATAAATGCCATAGGGATACGCGAAATGCTCGCAAGGCTTACCTACGATCCGTTCTACCTCCGACTTTGATAGCGCAAGCTCTTCAAAGCACTCGTCATCGTCACAGAAGGTTAGTGTCGGGTGATAGCGTGTGTGAGACTGAAAGTCGACATAGGGGCGCATCTCTTCAATATGGGCGGCGCTGAGGCCACTAATCGTCGCCGCTGGGTCTGGCAAGTCCTGACGAAAGCCTCGCGCGTCGAGTTCAGCCAGGCGCTCGTGGTTTTTCATGCGAATCAGCCGCTTCACACCTGCATCCCTCGCGACAGGATGCAGGAACCAGTGAGTACGATCGTGCGCCACGACACTGCTGCAGATGTAAATGGTCGGGTACACCCCGTACTTGATGAATACGGGCAGCAGATTTGCATTGCCGATATGGCCGTCGTCAAACGTGACGGCCACGCGCGGGCGACCACTACCTCGCGAATTTGCCTGCGACAACGGCACGAACTCGACCTTGTCTTTCAGGTACTCAAAATGAGCCTCGAGCGTGGCGGGCGACGGATCGTGATAGAGCAGAATCGCGGTGCGATCGCGCCAGAGAAAGGCTCGAATCGCCGCGGGGGTTCCACTGAAAAGCAGCGCGCGTGTGAATATCTCACGCATCAATTGTTTCATATGCATCCCAAGCTAACGGCGTTGAATGGGATTGTGCCGTCACGGTCACAAAAGCGATGTGCGTTAGCGTACGGAGGTGATGACCGTCTTCAGATAGTCTGGGATACTAGTTAGTGTGAAATATACGCTAATTTTCCACCGAAGAATCTACTGCGGGGAAACGGTGGTTCAGCGGAGATTTAGGCAGTCTTATCTTTGTACGGTAAGACGATTATTCTGAAGTTGGTGGCGCGCAAAGCAGAGGAATTGTTGACAGATTGCGTTGCACACCGAACTGACGCGCGCAGCGCCCGCACCCAAAATGTTGCCGTCCCGTGACAAAAAGCGAGATCTGGCAACGCCGCATCGCCTGCACATTAAATCGAGCTTCCATCCTTTTCGTACACCCGCCCTGGGGTTTCGATGAATCAGAACTCTCTGCTTACGAATGCTGCCGTGCTCCGGAATAACGATGTAAGTCTTTCGCGTTATTTCGACGTTCTAATGGCCAACCGTTGGCTGGTCGGTGGAATCGCCGGCGGCGTGCTCGCCCTGGGCGTGGCCTATGCGTTTATCGCGCCGTCGGTGTACCAGGCCGATATTCTCGTGCAGGTTGAAGACAGCATTCCGACCAGCAATTCAAAAAGCCCACTTGGCGACGTCTCCAGCATGTTCGACGTCAAAACAGAGGCGACGGCTGAAATGGAAATCCTGCAGTCGAGAATGGTGGTCGGAAAAGCGGTCGACGATCTGCACCTCGACGTCAGCGCAAAGCCCAGGCGCTTTCCATTGATCGGAGACTGGTTGGGCCGGCAAGCCCGGAGTCTTTCCGAGCCAGGTATCTTTGGATTTGGCGGATATGCATGGGGCGATGAAGCGATCAAGGTGTCCAGCTTCGACGTCCCGGAAGCATTCGAAGGCGAGAAGTTCGTTCTGACGGTTCTGGAGGGCGAACGCTACCGGCTGGCGCAGTCGGATCTCAGCGAGCCGATCGAGGGTCGCGTGGGCGAAAAGCTCGACACGAAACTGGCCGATGGCGCGATCACGCTGCAGGTCGATTCGCTGAACGCAAAGCCGGGCACGCAATTCATTCTGGAGAGACAGTCGCGCGACAAGACGGTGGAA
>NZ_JACHDL010000057.1:0-9646 GCF_014201055.1 Paraburkholderia sp. CI2 | reverse complement strand
TTGATCCACCGTCGAGATTTACTGCTACGTCGCCCTCAGGAAATTCAAACACCGAAAACACAGAACCGATCATATTGACACGAGAAGTCATATCACCCTGGAGGCATGAGAGAGAAACGTAAAGTCTACCCGACAGACGTGTCAGACGAAGAATGGAGCTTCGTGGCAGCGTATCTGACGTTGATGGATGAGAGTGCACCACAGCGTAAATGCGAGTTGCGCGAGATGTTCAATGCTTTGCGCTGGATGGCTCGCGCTGGGGCTGCGTGGCGAATGCTGCCGACCAACTTTCCGCCGTGGGAACTCGTGTACCAGCAGACGCAACGATGGCTGGCGGCCGGCTGTTTCGAGTGCATGGTGAGTGATCTTCGTTCGATCATCCGTGTCGGGCAGGGGCGGCAGGGGCAGCCCAGCGCGGTGATCCTTGATGGCCGTACGATGCAATCGACATGTGAGAGCGGTCCACGCGCAGGCTATGACGGCTACAAGCGCAAGCGTGGCAGCAAGGCGCATATGGCGGTCGACACGCTGGGTCAGTTGCTCGCCGTACACGTGACACCGGCCAACGAGCAGGAGCGGGCACAGGTGGCAGAGCTGGCGCGCCAGGTGCAGCAGGCAACGGGAGAAACCGTGAAAGTGGCCTTTGCAGATCAGGGTTACACGGGCGAAGCTCCTGCGCAGGCCGCGCGCGCTCAGGGAATTGATCTCCAGGTGGTCAAGCTCGATGAAGCGAAAAAGGGTTTCGTGCTGTTGCCACGTCGATGGGTAGTCGAGCGCAGCTTCGGATGGCTCAACCGCTTTCGACGCCTCGCACGTGACTACGAACGCTTGCCCGAAACACTCGCAGGTCTGCATTTTGTCGTCTTCGCCATGCTTATGCTTGTCCATGCAATCCCAGTACTTCGAAGTTCCGTCTAGGTTCGTCGTTATCGGTGAATGACTCAAGGGGTCGGCTATGCCTTCTGCATGGAGCGAGGCACGTGAGGCGATCCGACGTCGCAGGCCGTGGGACTCAGTACGGCCAGGAGCGGGCGGCAGCATCCATGTATGGCCGGACGTTCAGGCGTCTGTTCCGGATCGAACAGCGGTCAGTGTCTTCGTGGCTAAACGTGGAGGAGGCAGTTACCTCGACATCACGAAATCATCTCGGGAGCCAACGCAAATTAGCGATATGTCCTTGCGGCACCGGTACGATGTCTGCGACAACTATGAGCCGTAACGATTTGCTTCCTCCGAGACTCAAAATGTCTTCATGAAGGGGGTGGCATGGATGATCACTTTCGGGTTAATCCGCTGATCCGAGACCTCGATACTTGCTTCAAAAAATTTTCGGGACAGACCATTCTTCACAGCATCCACGCGGTACTGAATTTCCTTTAGCCGAAGCGTCCGAGGATGACTCATTGTCACTGTTGTGAGCCAAAGCTCGGTGTCCGATGGTTTCAATTCAACAAGCTCTCTGAGATATCGTTCTATACCTAGGCGCTGAAACTGCTGATTCACTTCTTCCGGGGCGTAGCGAATAGCATGCGGGCTTTCAAATCCCGTGCCACCACCTTGACTGTGCGATCTCTGCCAGCCGGCTAATCCCACTTCGATACCCGGAAACAAGAGCTTCTCGTATCCCTGCCTGCCTTGTGGAAGTCCTAGGCGGCTCTGTATAACTGTCGCTCCAAGTGCGTCCTTGAAAGTTCGCTCACTGAAGTGCATGTTTTCCTCTTCGCCGTCCGGTGGTTGGTAATGTAGGTAAACGACTTGCCTCATGCAATTCTACGGACGTAAGCAAGATAGCGAGTCGCGAACCAACGAAATTACCCTGAAAATGGCCGCTATGGGTTGCGTTCTGCCCTCGGCGGCGCCGCTGACATCGTTCAGCGGCGATCGGCAAAAGTCGGCCATCTGCGGCCGATCCCTCACCGGCTCCTAACGTCACTCCTACGACCTTTGAACATCCGTTTGCGGACGCTCGTCAGCGCTCGCAGCCACGGCCATCAGCGGTAGCAGCGGCGAGCGCAAGGTGGCATGTTCGGAGATGCCGCACGTGTTACCACCGGCGAAGCGATTTTCAGATTCGCGAGATCCGTTCCTCTAATTTCATCGTGTCGTCGAGTCGGCCAAGTCTTCGGTAGCAGACGGCGAGGGTTCTCAAGCTAGACTTCAGGCTGCCGTGATCGACGCGGCCATGCGTGTCGCCCTGTTCCGCTTCCGTGACCGCGCGCTCGAACCACGGCCGCGCCTCGTCGTACTTGCCGACGCTCCACAGGCAGGAGCCGAGAAAGTGCAGGCTCGTGCCGAGGCTGCCGTGATCGACGCGGCCATGCGTGTCGCCCTGTTCCTTTTCCGTGCCCGTTGTGAGAATTGGCGAAGAATGCGTTACCACAAGTAGCGCAGCCCAATGTCGCCCCAGACCCCCTTGCGGCTGCCGGTCGCCGAACTGTTGATCGAGAACTGATAGCCGAACTGGCCGTACAGGCTCATGCGTGCGTCGAGCTTTGCGGTCACGCCGGCAGCAAAGTCCATGCGCGTGAATTGCTGCGCGAGTGGTACCTGCTCCACGCCAGAGTAAGTCGTCGTTGCTTGCGCGCCCCAATCCCGCCAGATGTTGGCGCGAAGGTACGGCTGCCACACTTCCCCATTCGCGCGCTCGATGCTCCACTGCCCACGCACCCCGAGCCGCCCAGTCACGCCTGACGTCGAACCAGGATCGACCGAACCCAGCCCGTCATTGTTCTCACTCAACCCGATATGCTGCCAGATGACCTGCGCCTGAGGCTCGAGCACGAAGCCTGGTCCAAGCGGCAGGTGAAACGGATAGCCCACTTCCAGCGAAGTGGCAAACCCTGAACCGGAGATGGGCAACCGTGCAAACTGTGTCGTCGCGTCTCCGTCGTAGTGGGTGCCCTGCAGGATCGCGTCGATATACCACCCGCCGGGGCCATAGTGAGTCCAGTACGCGCCGCCCGAATACGCGTTGAGGTTGACCGAGCCGGTGTGACTCAGCACATAGGCCGTCGCGTCCGCATTGGTGATGAGACCGTCCACGTCGACGTTGCTGTTGCCGTACGCGAAATAGACGCCGGTTGCATCGTGATGGCCGGGCAGAAAGCTGCCGCGCCAGAGATCGACGCCGGCCTGTACGCCGACCATCCGGCCATTGGCACGCGAATCGGTGTAGGTCTCGTAGTGATTGTCGATCTGCTGTCCGAACACCCGCACCCAGGCCGAGTTGGCTATGCCTGCGCTGCTGGTGCCGCCCCCGGTATCGGTGAGCGTATCGCCGATGCGCTCGTGCATCGTGCCGAGCATGGTGAGGCCCAGTTGTCTCGCGAGCGGCTGCACCACCGAGTAGGTGGCAATTTCCGGCCCGATAATCGGGTATTCGCCCGGGGGCAGTTCGGCCGGAGGCGGATCTAAGGGCAGGACGTCACCATTGGGGATGCCTGGCTCCTCCGATGGCGGGACTTCGCCGGGGGGGAGGTCCGGCTCCTCCGACGGCCCGACCTGGAAATCCGAGCGCAGGAACCAGTCATCGGGGTTGCTGCCGTTGTGTCCGCCCCGGAACAGGTCGTAAGTAAATGCCCCGCCGCGCACCTCGCCAGCTAGCCCGAAGGCCCCGGCCGCGGTGGTTCCCCCATCGATCGCTTCCACCACCGGAATGCCGTTCGCGACGGTCAGCGCACCGGCGCCGCCGGCGTTGGTGACATGCACCAGTGTATTGCCGGTCGCGGTGCCACCTATGATCACCAGCTTGTCCGTCGGAGAATTATCGCCCGCGAGCACCGTATTGATGTTCATCCTGCCGCCAGCCCCGGCATAGTTGCCATTCGACACTGACAGTACGTTGCCGACGATCGGATCCGAAGCCAGGTTGACCGTTCCTCGATTGAGCAGGTTGCCGATGACGGTGAAGGTGCCCGCCGGTGACGTGCCAAACCCTGGCGTGCCGTTGCCGGCCGCTACCATACCGTCATTGGTCACCGCCCCGGTGACAGTACCGAAACCGCCCAGCGTGGCGCCCGATTCCACCACGACCGGCCCGCCCCCCGACAGCGCCGCAGACGGATGTGCGGGGTCGCCGACGACGAGCGTGCCGGCGTTGACCGTGGTGCCACCTGCGTAGGGATTGCTGTTGGTCAGGATTGTCGTGCCGGAGCCGATCTGCGCGAGGTCACCGGTGCCCGAAATTTTGCCGGCAAAGGTGACCGTATCGCTGCGGTTGAAGGCCAATGTGCCGTTGTCGGTGACGTTGCCCACGATGCCACCACTGGTGCCCCCGTTACCGAGTTGCAGCGTACCGGCGCTGATCGTGGTGCCGCCGGTGTAAGTGTTGCCGCCTGTGAGCACTATCGTGCCGCCATCCACGCCGTCCTGCGTGAGGTTTCCTCTGCCAGTGATCGCTCCTGGAACAAGCACCGTATCGCTGCGATGGAAGACCAGCGCACCATTGTCGAGAATCGCGCCGCTGCCGACGCTGCCGGTCGAGCCACCATCGCCAACCTGTAGCGTGCCGGCGGAGATCGTCGTGCCACCGGAGTAGCTGTTGTCCGCAGCCAGCACCAACGTACCTGGGGCCTGCATCGCGAGCGTGCCAGCCGAGGTGCCGTCGGAGATGGTGCCTGACAGCGTCTGCACTGTGCCCGAGGGTGGCGTGAAGTTGCCAGTGCCGGTGATAGCAATGTTGTTGGCGACCGTGAAGTTGCCGTTGGTGAAGGACAGCGTCGTCCCGTTGGCCATCCTTAAGGTGGACTGAGATGCATTGCCGAGCGCCGAGTCGTTGCCGACGCTGATCGTACCTTCGCCAAGAAGCGTATCGCCAACATAGGTGTTGCTGCCGGTCAAAACCAGTGTGCCGAGGCCGAGCTTGGTTAGCTGGCCGCCATTCTCGAGGTTCTGGGAGACCGTGAATACATTGGCACCGTCTGCGACGTCGAACCCGCCACCGTTCGCGGCCCAGGTAATCCCTCGCGTAGGCTCGATCGCTATGTAGCCTGTGCCTGTAACCTGGAGGATGCCGCCGTTGAAAGTCAGTCCGCTGTTCGCTGGGGTGCCGAGACTAACGCCGCTTGCGACCGACAGCTCACCGCCGAGCAATGTCCACGGTGTACCAGCCTGCACAGGCGTGCCGGTAAGCGTCCAGACGCTGGAGCCAGTTTTCACGAACTCGGTGAAGCCCTGGTACTGCGCAGGGGCGCCAACGCTCGACGCACTGAAGCTTCCATTGTTGCTGCCGCCAAGCGCCAGCGTGCCTGATGCGCCCGATTGGACGACCACATTTCCGCCGATAACGAAACCCTGACGTAGCTCCAGATAATTGGCGCCGCCGGTGAAGGTGATGGCATTGACCTGCGACGGGCTGACACCGCCCGGCACGTTCCCTCCGGTGAACCCGCCAATAATATTCCCGCTGTTATAGATCGTCAGATTGTCGCCGACGATCCCAACCCCACCGCTGCTCGTCGCGCTGCTGCCGGCACGTAACGTGGCGCCGCCGTTGCCGCCTTGAATCGTGCCGCCGCTGTTGTCGGTGATGGTGAGACTGGAGCCGCTGATGCCAGCGCCGCCATTGCCGCCAATGGTGATAGCGCCTGGCGTCGGCAGGGATGCGTCGCCGCCATTGCCGCCGCGAATCGTGCCGCTGTTCTCGATGCTGAAGGTATTGATCGGGGTGGCGTTCACCGCGGTTGCCCTGATGCCGGCGCTGCCGTTACCGCCCTCCGTAAAATTTCCGTTTCCGCTGTTTCCGCCGCGGCCTCCCTGGATCGTGCCGGTATTGGTTAGCCCGACCCCGGTGGCGTTGAGATTGACGAAAACGCCAAAACCGCCGTCGCCGCCTTCGCCAGCCGATCCCTGAATGCTGCCGCTTCCGGTCACCCCGCCGTTTCCGCCGGTCCCGCCGGCTCCGCCGTTGATCTGCCCGTTGTTGGTGAGACTGACTCCGCTGTTGATCACGAGGCCATAACCGCCAGCGCCGGCGCCGCCGCCGCCGATCGACGCTGCCCCGCTCGGCACGCCACCATTGCCACCATTACCGCCGTTTCCACCGGCGATCACGCCGCCTGCGGGGTTCTCCAGTGACGACGGCAGGACCCCATGGGCGCCGGCGCCACCGCCGCCGCCACCACTGTTGGGGCCGCCGTTGTTGCCGTTGGCACCCTGGCTTCCGCCGCTGCCGCCGGCAGTTCCGCCACCAGCGCCACCAGTGCCACCGGCGGTTCCGGCGCCGGCGCCGCCTCCGCCTCCGGAACCGCCGCTCGTGGTCGCAGCACCAGAGCCGTTCGTGCCTGCTCCAAGCGGATTGCTGGCACCGCCGGTGCTTGGCGTATTACCCGTCGTGGCACCCCCGCCATAGCCACCGCAGCCGTCGATCTCCTCCGCAACAAAGGCGCCGGTTGAGTCAATGCAGGGAGGCTGCGCCATCGCGCGTTCCGACGGTTGCAGGGCGGCGAGCACGGCGAGGTTCAGCAGAATGAGCGCGGATGCGTGAAGCCTCCGGCCTGGAGCGACCGGCCTGCCACGGCGCGCCGGGCCAGGTCGGCTAGCCAGATCGCAGGAGGGCGCGCAATGGGGGGCTTCCAGCGCAAGCCATGTAGCGAGAGGCAGCGCAGCCAGTCCCGGCAACTGGCCGGGTTGCCTTATCGCGACATTCAGGAACGATGTTATTGGCAATAGGACTGGAATATCTGACGAAGCGCCTGTGCACCGGATTCGCCTGCTCGGTACGAACGGGATTCTTTTCAGTTGCCTATGCTTCACCATTTCCCCCTTAGACCAGGTCGACTTCTGTCGAAACGGGAATGCGCGGGACGTCGGCGATATGCCACCGACAGTTCGAAAAGCTGGCGAAAAAATCACTCAACAAATATAGACACTTTCAACGGGGAGCGGGGCGCGAATATGTGATTGCGACGTGAGACCCATCGTGAAACTATCGGGACGCAAATTCTCGCTGGTCCCAAGGTTAGCGAACATTAAAATGCCTTCCGCTATGGAGGGATCGGCAAGACGCACCGAGCAAGCTGCGATTAATCAGCGACACGCTTGCAGGTGTGCCTGCCATGTTTCCAGGAACTGCAGCCCGTGAACGGCTTTAACGTCATACCGTCGCGCCTGCCACATAGCCGTGAATGTCGGCTACCCTGACCGGAGCGGGCGTTTGAGTGTCTGGGGGACACGCCGGCGAATGGCAGAAGGTGGCCGAGAGCACCAGTTCAATGAAGGTCCTGTAGAGCGACCGTTGAAAATCGTCGACGGCCGCTTTCGGGCGGCTTCTGTGGATGAGTACTGTCGGCCATAAGCAGCCGCCGGAACCCAACCTGCGACCGTCCGTTCCCCATTGGCGGATTCAACCGGTCGATGCAACACAATGAACGTCGCATGAGCGACGAGGTCGTTGCGCTCCGCGTCGACGCGAGCCCGCTGTTCCGCAACGCTCGCTACGCGACGAAATGACCGTGCCGGCTTCTGCGGGCCCTTCTCCAGTCACGAACGCCTGTTGCAAGGCAATGACGTAGTGTTTGACAGTCATGTTTGATCCTCGGTTGATAAACGCGCCGCATGGTCGGAAAGGCGCGGTGGCATTGATATCCTCTCTCTGCCATGACTGGACCTGTTCGACGCGACAGGCTACCGAGCCGGCGAAATGCCGCTGGCTGGCGACAGTCTGCGCAGCAAGATCGACACCTATACCAACGTATCGCCGGCTGACCACATGGATTAAGCGACGATCCCAATGTAGGGATGGTTCAATCGTTCGCCTCGGTCTATCGTTCTTCCAAGCGGGAAAGTCTCATTCCGCTGAAGAGCGACCCGAATCAGACAGCACGAGGTGAACGGTTCCATGGACAAGTTCATGAGCATGCGCATCTTCTCCCGAGTAGTCGAGGCGGGAAGCTTCAGCGTCGTTGCGGAGCATATGAGTTGCAGCAAGGGGAACGTATCGCGTGCCGTCTTGTCACTCGAAGACCAGCTGCAGGCGCGGCTCCTGCAACGCACGACACCTCGGGTATCGCTGACGGAACCCGGCAAGCGCTACTACCAGAAGTGCAAGAGAATCCTGGCCGACCTCGACGATGCCGAAGCCGAAGCACGCGACGCCCACACCCGCGCGCGCGGAAAACTCTGCGTTCACTGCGTAACCGATCTCGGCCTCGGACAGTTGACGCACTCGATCATCGAATATCGCAGGCGTTTTCCTGCCGTTTCAGTGCATCTTAAGTTCCTGCCGCCTATGGCGAACCTGATCGCAGACGAGGTGGACGTCTCCATCGTGTCCGCGCCGACGCTGCCCGACTCGCGCAACGTATGCAAGCTGATCTGGCAATGCGAACGTGTACTGGTGGCCGCGTCCGCTTTTCTTCAGACGCATCGGATCGAAAGAGCGAGCGACCTCGAAGATCATGCGCTGACGCCGATCCCCTTCAACGCCAAACCCGATGACCATCCCATCAGGTTGAGCCTCGTCAGGTCCGCGGAACCTGAAGCGGGCAGCCAGTTCGTCATCAACGACACCGAGGCGACCCGTCTCGCGACGCTGGCAGGCGCAGGCATCGCGGCATTGCCGGTCCATTGCGTGATTGACGACATCCGGAATGGAAAGCTCATTCAGTTATTCCCTGAGTGTCGTCTTCAACGCACGAGAGTGTTCGTCGTCTATTCATGTAGACATCATATCGACGCGAAGATCAAAACCTACGTCGACTTTATGACGTCGCACCTGAGGGAAACGCTCGATAGCAGTTTCGGGAGCGTGCCCGCCAGTGAAGCGCTCAATCGCGTTGCGCAGATTCGATTGGCTTCGGGCCTTTCTGATGTACGCAATACAACCTGAACCGTCAGATATTTATCGTCGTTGGTCAATTAAAAACGCGCTGTGTGACTTTCTTTCGCGCGTGATGGAGAACGCAAGATGTATACGATCAGACTACCTCGCATTCGGGCAAGGTATGTCGTTGCCGCGTGTATTGTGGCAATTGCCGCAATGTGTGAGTCTCGAACGCCCGGTCTGATGCAGGCCATTCTCGTCGTCGGTGCGAATGCGCAATTGCCGCTCGAAAGCCTGGCCGCAGAGAGTCCAGAGAACGCCGAGCCCTCGCCTGTTGCTACCGTCGCCGACCGTTCCGAACGGAAGGCGCATGTCCCGACGCAAGGCCGCCCCGCCACGCAAATGCTAGAAGAATACAACTCTCCCGTGCGCATTCGACGCGAGCGCCGTAGCGTGACTGGCTACGAGCGAAGCGTGACCAGTTTCAAGTACTGGACGTAGACTCACCGCGCACTTCATTCACCCGTTCTCATCGATACACAAGCGGTCGCGATCGGGCTGAATTTCTGAGGTGGAGACTCGCCCCGATGACGATCACGCACGAACAAGCCATGTCGATGAGCATCCCGTCCAAGCCGCTGGCCTACGACTCTCAATGCTGCGATCTTGCCATACATAAACCGTACAGTTTATTTTCGTTGACGTGGGCGGTGACCTTGATAACTATACTGACCAGTATTGTAAAACGCGAAAGGGAGTAGGAGATCATGCAAGAGAGATATTTGACAAGGCGCCAGACCACCCGGATCGTCATCGTCGGCGGCGGCATCGCTGGACTTCTGCTCGCGACCAGGCTGGGCAACACGCTTGGCCGCAGCGGCCGCG
>NZ_JACHDL010000056.1:0-10910 GCF_014201055.1 Paraburkholderia sp. CI2 | reverse complement strand
TGATCGGCGTGGCTTGCCCGATAGCCGTCCGGGCCGCTGTTACGTTTGATCTCACGACAGATGGTGGAGGGAGCTCGCGAAAGTCGCATGGCGATTGACTGGATCGAATCGTCGGCCGCAAGTGCCCGTGAGATCTCTTCGCGCTCCTCCAGCGTCAATGCCAATCCCGATCGATGCCTTTGTGGTGGCTGGATTCCACCTGTCTCAGCCAGAATCCCCTGTACAGACGAGTGGTTCCGGTCAAAAAGCTGGGCGATCTTCTGGAGAGACTCTCCCTTCCGCCAACGTTCCCACATCAGCGCTTTCTGCTTCTCGCTGTAGTAAATCCGGCGTCGCTGTTTCATCTGCAACACTCCCACTGCTTGCGCAGTCTTCAGTGTGTTGCATCCACCGGTTGAATCCGCCCTTCGTATCGGCCGTTATCCTGGGGCTGCGGACGTAGCACGCTGTCACACTGCTCGCAAACGACGAGCGTAGGGAAGGTTTGCATGAGCATCTGGCAATCAGGACGGCCTGCCACTGCCGCCGGCCACCGTCCGCTGCTGTTGGACGTGGCCCATCTGAGCCGCGCGCGCGTCGAAGTACGACGTCGCATAGTCGATGAACGCCCGGACCTTCGCCGTCATCAGGCCCCTGTCGCGATATGCGAGCCTGAGTTCGGCGTCGCCGCTCATGAGCTCGAAGTCGGGCAGCAGCTGTACCAGCCGGCCATCGTCCAGCTCCTTGCCGACCATCGTAAGAGGCAACGCGCCGAGACCAGCACCGCTCATCACCAGTTCCTTGTTCAACGCGGCGTTGTTGCTCGACACGTCGTGTTCGAGTGGCACGGCGATCTGTTCGCCACCGCGCCGGAACCGCAGTTGTGGTTCGCTGATCGACGCAAGTATTGTGACGAAGCGGAATGCGGCGAGGTCGATAGGCCTTTGCGGTAGCTGGCGCCCCTGCAGATAGCTGGGCGAGCCCACCACGGCGAGGGGCAGGCGACACAACGCACGGGTGATCGTGAGCTCGCTCGTGAGCATGAACGGCAGCACGATGCCGAGATCGAAGGCTTCCTTGATCAGATCGACTGGCCGTTCCGCCAGCGTCAATTCGAGCTGCACGGCTGGGTAGCGGGCACGGAACCCGGCGATCAGTGGTGGCAACTCTATCAGCGCCGCGGTGGTGTGGGCGACGAGCCGCAGTACCCCCGCAGGCGCCCGTGCGCGCTCCCCGGTACCGGCCTCGAGCACGTCCAGTTCAGCAACCACGCGCGAGCAGCCGCCGTAAAACTCCTCCCCGGATTCAGTGAGTGCGAGGTGTCGGGTCGTGCGCTGAAAAAGACGCACACCGAGCCTGGTTTCGAGCCCCGTTATCGCGCGCGAGACGACTGCCTTTGAGATGCCCAACGCATTCGCGGCGTGCGTGAAGCTTTGCATTTCGACGACGGTACAAAAGGTTCGCAGCGTTTCGAGGTGGTCCATAAGTGCTCGCAATTCAAGGTAAGTCAAAATGGTTATAACTATACTGTTCAGTATAGTGAAACCCACTGTTGCCGTCAACGCAAATAAACCGAGTGGTTTTGTTATGATAAGATTGTCAGTATTGATCGAAAACACCAGTCAAGTGCGTCGCCGCCGCCAGCGGTGTCGTTTGATCGGTCTCATAGACCGAAGGAGAACCGGAAATGAGGGTGAAAACGGAAGAAAAGCGGCAGGCGATTGTTGACGCCGCGTTCGAGGTGTTCAGTGAGGTGGGGTTCGAGCAGGCGTCGATGTCCGAGATTGCGGCACGGGCAGGTGGATCAAAAGCCACGCTGTACAGCTATTTCCAGTCGAAGGAAGAGATGTTCGCTGAGTTCATGAGCGTCGCCGCGCGACAGGAAATCAGGGCGGCGTTTGAGCTGCTCCAGACCTCGGTGCCGGTTCGCGACGCACTGGCGAGCTTCGGCAAGCACTATCTGGTTGCAGTGCTGAAACCGCAACTGCTCGCGGTGCGCCGTCTCGCGCATCACGAAGGCGGCCGGTCCAACGTCGGCGCCCTGTTTTATGAGCGCGGGCCGAAGCTCGGCTGGCAAACCGTGGCTGTCTTCCTGCAGCAATTGATTGACGCCGGGCAGTTGCGCAGCTGTAATGCGGCTATCGCGACCTCGCATCTGCGCACCCTGTATGAAGCTGAGTTGATGGAGCTGTGCCTGTTTGGCGTGCCGGCCGATACCAGCCCCCGCAACATCGCGAAGGTCGTCCAGAGAGCGGTCGACGTGTTCATGGCCGCATACGGGCCGACGGACGCCGCACAAACCAAGCACTGATTATCCGGCTACCGCCCGCATTGTCCGGGCGGCAGATCGACATCCAGGGCAAACCGGCGGTCAATCCTTATACAGCGCGCTGGCCACATAGCGGCGCCGCAGGTCGCCCAGCACCGCTGCAAGGATCGCACTCACCGGCAGCGCGAGCAGCACGCCAAAAAAGCCGAAAAGCTGGCCAAACGCAAGCAGAGCGAAGATCACCGCGAGCGGGTGCAGCCCGATGCGGTCGCCCACGAGTTTGGGAACAAGAAAAGAACTTTCGAGAACCTGTCCAACTCCGTACACGGCTGCGACTACGCCGATGCCGTACCAGACGCCAAACTGCAGAAGCGCGGCAAGCAGGGCAAGGGCGAGTCCCACGGCGAAACCCACGTAGGGGATGAACACCGCGAAGCCGGTGAAGAGTCCAATGGGCAGCGCGATGTCGAGGCCGGCCAGTGTCAACGCTATCGGGTAGAACACGGCGAGCACGCCCATCACGAGCAACTGGCCGCGCAGGTATTGCGACAGCATGTGGTCCATCTCGGTCACGAGTGCCCGGACCTTGCCGACCCAGCGCCGCGGCACAAAGCTTTCCATCCGCGCAAATATCTGGTGCCTGTCGTAAAGCTGATAGAAAAGGACGAGCGGCACCAGTATGACGTTGCTTACCACGGGAAACACGACGTTGCTGCCTGTGCGCACATAACGCAACGCCGCGAGTATGACGGTCTGGCCGTCGCCGATCGTGTCGCCCGTCAGCAGGTGGCGCACTCCGGGCAGATCGAGTGAGTAGCTGACACCCAGCAGTGCCAGCCTGGGTTGCAGCCACGCGTTCAGGTTCGCGATGAAGACGGGAAGGTTCTTCGCGAGCTCGGGTCCTTCCTTGTGCATCACGGCGAACGCAAGCAACGGCAGCAGGGTCAGGAGCAGTGCGAAGAGGAGCATCATCAGCAGGACGGCCACCGCGCGTGGCACACGCTGGCGCACCAGCCACTCGACGCCCGGCTGCAGCATGTACGCGATGAGCGCACCGAGCAGGAATGGCGTCAGAACCGGGCGCAAGATCCATAGAAGGATACCGAGGCCAGCCGCGATGGCGCCCCAGACGAGGGTCTGGCGCTGATAGGAAGTCAGGATCATGGTCGGGAGTCGTATTCAGGTGACCCGCACGTGACAGGCAAAAAAGCGGCGGGGTATCGAGGGGGCATCAGTCGTCGTCATTCAGCATCGGCGAAAGCGGGGCGCGCGCGCCCCGCGTTGGCCTTCAATGTGCCTGTGACGTATCCGCGACACGGGTCGGTCTGGGCGCAAGCCAGATCGCCAGTGCCCCCGCGATGAAGCAGCATGCGATGTTAAAGAAAAGCTGGTTGGTGGCGAGCATCACCGCCTGCGACTCAACCATGTTGCTGATCTGCGCCTGCGCCTGATCTGCACTCCAGCCGGAACCGGTCAGCGAGGACATGAAGTGGCCGGCCTGATCGACGAGGCCCGACAACTCCGCGCGGTTGAACTTGGTCTTGTCCTCCCACAACGTATTGACGACCGAGGTGGCAATCGCCCCGCTGAAGGTCCGGCAGAAGCTCATCAGTCCCGCCGCCGACGCCGTTTCGGGCTCGTCGACACTGCTCAGGCCGATGCTCGTCGTCGGCACGAAGAAGAACGGCAGGCCGATGCCTTGCAGCAGCAGCGGCAGTGCCACCTGCCAGAAGTCCATGTCCGAATTCGCATGGGTGCGGAACAGCGTCACCGAGCCGAGCAACATCACGCCGGCAAACACCAGCCAGCGTCCATCGAACTTGGTCGACAGTCTGGCTGCAAACGGTGCGGCGACCACCGCGAAGATGCCCGTTGTCGCCTGGGCGTAGCCGGCCCACGTGGCCGTGTAGCCCATATTGTTCTGCAGCCACAGGGGCGTGAGGACGGTGGCGCCGAAGTACGCGCCGAACGCCAGCGACATGGTGACCACACTCGCGGCAAAGCCGCGATGACGGAACACCCGCAGATCGACGATGGGATTTCGCTCGGTCAGCTCCCAGATGAGGAAGGCGAGGAAACCAATCACCGCAACGATCGCGAGAACGCGAATTTCCATCGAGCTGAACCAGTCCTTGTCCTTGCCATCATCGACCATGATCTGCAGCGCAGAGACCCAGATGATCAGCAGCACGAGCCCGACCGTGTCGATCCGCATCCGGATCTTCTCCGATTCGAAGCGCTTGAGCATCATCCATCCGGCGTATCCGCAGATCAGCGAGACCGGCACGTTGATGAAGAAGATGTAGGACCAGTGGTAGTCGTCGCAGATGATACCGCCCAGCACGGGGCCCATCACCGGCGCAATCAATGTCGTCATGCTCCACAGGCCAAGCGCCGCGGCGGCCTTCTCCTTCGGAAAGATGCGCAGCAGCAGGGTTTGCGAGAGCGGCATGAGCGGGCCGCCCGCGAGCCCCTGAAACACACGGTACAGGATCAGCGTGCCGAGCGAAGTCGCCATCCCGCACAGTGCCGAAAAGAGCCCGAACATCACCAGCGCCGTGATGAACACGCGCACCGTGCCGAAGCGGCTCGCGAGCCAGCCGGTCAGCGGCACGGTGATCGCCTCGGCTACCGCGTAGGAGGTGATCACGTACGTGCCCTGGCTCGTCGAGGAGCCGAGTGCACCGGAGATGGTCGACAGCGACACGTTCGCGATGGTGCTGTCCAGCACCGCGACAAAGTTGGCGGCGGCGATCATCACCGCCGCGAGAATCAGCATGGGGCCGGACAGCGGCGGCAATGCGATGTCATTGAGCTGACTGGAAGACATGATGGCGCATCCTTAGTATGCGGACGCGTCGTTGCCGCCGCGTGTGTCGACCGTTGCTTCCATGGACAGGTTGATACCCAGCGGATGCGCACGAAGCTCGGCCGGATCGATCCTGACGCGCACCGGCAGGCGCTGCACGACCTTGATCCAGTTGCCGGTCGCGTTCTGCGCGGGGATCATCGCGAACGCGGAACCTGAACCGCCCGAGAAACCAACGACCTTGCCGTGATAGACGACCTTGCTGCCGTACAGGTCCGACTTCAGTTCCACCGGCTGACCGATGCGCACCTTGCCGAGTTGGGTTTCCTTGTAATTCGCATCGACGTAGACGGATTCGATCGGCACGACTTTCATCAGGGTGGTGCCGGTCTGAACGCGCTGACCGACCTGAACCTGCCGGCTCGCGACGACACCGTCGACCGGCGCGCGCAGCACGGTCCGATCGAGATCGACGCGGGCCTGATCGCGCTTCGCGCGTGCGAGCAGGACTTCCGGATTGGTATCGACCGTCGTGTCCGCAATCAGCACCTTGTTCGCCTCGAGCGAGCCGACTGCGGCATCGCGGCTTGCCTTCGCCTGCGAGGCCGCAGCGCGGGCTGCGTCGAGCGCCGCCCTGCCGGCGGCAAACGCCGCGCGCGCGTGGCTCAGCTCTTCGCCCGATACGCTGCCGGTGCGGGCGAGCACTTCCCGACGCTGCAGGTCGATCGCCGCGCGGTCAAAGTCGGACTGGGCCGACGCGATCTGCGCGGCCATGCGGGATTCGTCCGCTGCGCGCGCACTGACCTGCGCGGCCAGTTGCGTATCGGTGGCGACATAGCCGCGCACCTTGCGTTCGGCGCGGCCCAGATCGGCTTCGGCCTGCGCCAGCGCGATCTTTGCGTCGGTGTCGTCGACGACGGCCAGTACGTCGCCCTTGTGGACCTGCTGCGTATTCACGACCGGCACGCTTTTGACGATGCCGCTGACCGCCGGCGTGATCGATGCGACTTCGGCCGCGGTGTAGGCGTTGTCGGTCGACACGTAATGCGACGCGACGAAGTGCCAGTAGCTCGCGTACCCGAGACCGGCGACGAGAATGGCGCCGCCGAGCAGCGCGAACAGCTTCTTGCGGTTCGAAGGGGGAGCGCCGGCCGCAGCGCCGGTATCGACGGGAGCAGCGGGAGCAGCGGAAGCGGGAGAGTCCGGCATCAGCGACTCGCTGGTTTTGACGAATTGGGTTTCAGACATGATCGGAGTCCTTGAAATCAGCTTTGCTTGTTGGGATGGGTTGCGTCGGTCGCGGCCGGCGTGCTGGCCTGAAAGCCGCCGCCGAGCGCGCGCACGAGCGCGACATCGAGCGAGAAGGTGCGCGACTGGATATCGGCGAGCTGGCGCTGCGCGGAAGTCATCGTGTCGGCGGCGTTCAGCACTTCGAGGTAACCGGCAAGGCCGGCGCGATAGCGATCGAGTGCGACCTGGTGCGCCTGGGCGGCGTCGTCGTAGGCGGCCTGTGTCGCTTGCAGCCGGTCCGCCAGCGCGCGTTTGCTTGCGGCAACGTCAGCCACGTCGTGCAACGCCTTCGTCAGCGTTTCGTCGTAGTTCGCGACCGCCTCGTCGTAGGTCGCCCGCTTGCCGCGCAGTTCGCCGCGCAAACGTCCGCCATTGAAGATGGGCAGCGTGATCGCCGGCCCGAAGTTGCCGGCCACCGAAGCCGCGTTCGTCAGCATGTTCAGGCCAAGCGACTGGTAGCCGATCGACGCGCCGAGCGTGATGTCCGGATAGAACCCGGCGCGCGCGACGTCGATCCGCTTGGCCGCCGCCTCTACGCGCAGGCGTGCAACGACCACGTCCGGGCGACGGCCAAGCAGGCCGAGTCCAAGGTTGGCGGGCATGCCGGCAGGCTGGGTCAGGTCGACGGCCGGACGCTCGATACGCAAGCCGCGGTCGGGACCGGCACCCATCAGCGCGGCGATCTTGTTGCGCTCCAGTGCAATCGATTCATCCAGCTCGAGCAGGTCGGCCTGCGCGCTTTGCTGCTTCGACTCAGCCTGCTTGACGCCGGACTGCGTTTCGAGCCCGTTTGCGAAACGCTCCCTGAACAGCTGTGCGGATTGGGTGCGCACCTGCAGTGCCGCCTGCGCACTGTCGCGCTCGGCAAACAGCCGCGCGAGGTCGGCATACGCTGCGGCGATCGACGCGGACAGCACCATGCGGGCCTGTGCCGCATCGGCGCGCGCCGCGTCGAGCTCCGACGTAGCAGCGGCGAGCGCCGCGCGATTCTTGCCCCAGAAGTCGATCTCGTAGCTGAAGTCGAGCTCGGCGGTGCCGTAGGGGCGCCATCCGTGAGGGACGAGAGCGGAGGGCGTGCCGTTGTTGTAGCTCTGCTTCTTCTTTTCGACCGAGCCCTGCGCGCTGACTTCGGGCAACAGCGCCGCGCCTGCCACCTGCGCCGACGCCTCGGCGTTATGCAGCTGCGCCTCGGCGGCCGCCAGCGTCGGCTCATCCTTGAGCGCTTCCGCGATCAGCGCGTTCAATTGCGGATCGTGATAGCCGAGCCACCACTGATCGGTGGGCCAGGCGGACGCGGTGCCGACCTGCTTGCCGGAGCCCGCACCGAGACTTTCTGCCGTCTCGTACCTGCTGATGTCTTTCGTTACCGGCTTTTGCGGCATATCAGGCAGTTGCGCGCAGGCGCTCGCCACGATGGCGAATGCGAATGCGGCGGCCAGTCTCACCGGTTTCACCTGGCTCCAAATGTCCGTGCTCTCTTGCATGATCTCCTGCTCCCTCGCTCCGTTTTACAATACTGTACAGTCTAGTTATCGAAATCATCCATGTCAACAGAAATAAACTGTACGGTTCAGGTATGGTAAGATCACAACATTGAAAGTCGAAGGCCGGTCACGGGCGTCGCCGCCGGCCATGTCGTTGATCGGTCGCGCAGACCGGAGGAGCATTGAAGATGAGAGTGAAAACAGAAGCAAAGCGGCAGGTGATCGTTGACGCCGCGTTTGAGGTGTTCAGTGAATTGGGGTTCGAGCTTGCGTCGATGTCCGAGATTGCGGCGCGGGCAGGCGTGTCGAAGGCCACGCTCTACAACTACTTCAAGTCGAAGGACGAGATGTTCGCCGAGTTCATGGGCGTCGCCGCGCAACAGGGAGTAGAAGCTGCACTCGAGCGACTCAAGACCACTGTGCCGGTTCGCGACGCACTGGTGAGCTTCGGCAAGCACTGTCTGGTTGCGATCCTGACACCGCAACTGCTCGCGGTGCGCCGTCTCGCGCATTTTGAAGGTGGCCGGTCGAACGTCGGCGCCCTGTTCTATGAGCGCGGGCCGAAGCCCGGGTGGCAAGTGGTGACTGACTTCCTGCAGCAATCGATTGACGCCGGGAAGCTGCGCAGCTGTAACGCAGCCGTCGCGACAGCGCATTTGCGTGGGCTGTATGAAGCGGAATTGCTGGAACTCTGCCTGCTGGGCGTGCCGGCGGATATCAGTGCGCGCAACATCGCCAAAGTCGTTCAAAGAGCGGCCGACGTGTTTCTGGCCGCATATGGGCCGACGGACGGGACTGACGCCGCATAGGCCAGGTGCCTGGACGGTCGCGAACCTTGGGAGACGGCAAGCGAACCGCCATCGTGTCGCCAGGTGGACGGTTCACCCTGCACAGCGTCGGCAAAATCCGCCGTTTGCAACGCGTGACATGGGTAATCAGCCCGTTGCGGAGCCAATCGTCACGATGAATGGCCCGTGGACGGCTACTCCGGATCATGCCCGGATGGCGGGGCACGCCGATCGCGGTCGATGCTCTCGCCGAAACCCGCAGGCAGCCGGCGAAGACGCCGCGCCTTATCGAATTGCTGAGGAATTGCTGAGGAAGGGTTGAGAGCAGTCCATTGCTGAACCAACCACGGTCTCGCGGCCAGCGATTTGCCGACGTCATGAACGAATCGCCGGCAAACGCCGGTCGTGCATCACATGCGCCTACGGCGATGAACAGAATCCGGGTAGCCGCGACATTCGCCGGTCTCCCAGGTATGGCTGCGCGGGGTGCGCAGTCATACGGGGTTATTTCGGAAGCTGGGTCGGGACTTGCGTCGACGCTTGTGTCGGAAGCTGCGGAGGTTGCGGAAGCTGCGGCCCACCTTGTGAAAGCTGCTTCGTGGACGGTTGCCCGGCGGACGCTGGCTGCTGCGACGGCAATTGCTGCGGCAGATTGCTTTGCGCAAGCACGGATGTGCTGGTAAGGAAGGCGAACAGTACAAGGAAGGTCTTTTTCATTTCAATCCTCTACAGCTGGTCGTCTTGATTTTGATGCGATTAGCAGCCGCGGGCCGTATCAACGCGCGGCCAAGGTTGCCTTGTAACGCCAGGACGCTGTTGCGGTACTGAAGTCGACGGGGCTACCCGACGCTACGTTGTCTGACGGGAGGGGAGCGGACGAACTAGTCACCCCGCCGCAGTTGTGGAACGCTTGCCGCTGGGCTTCCACGCGGGCTAACACCGCCTGAAAGTCCATTGCATGTTGTGTATTGGCGCCCGTGTGGTCATGGTAGCCGACCGTTTGACGCTGAACCGGTTGCACAGCCGCTTGCTCATAGGTTTGGGGACCGCTGCTGCTAGCGAATGCGGCGGTCGAGAAGGACAGGATCGACGCGACAACAGGGACGGGGATGAAGGTCTTCGACTTCGGCATGATCAGACTCCATATCGAGCGTCGGATTCAGGAGACGCCGTGTTTGGGGAACAACGGTCTGGCGAGGCATGAGTGCTGTTTGCCAGTTCGTTGCCAGTCTAGTCACTTACGGTCGGCTTACAAGCATCTGCGGGGCAACGGATAGTTGCCGTCGCTGCAAGGTTTTAGCCGATTGCCCTGGAGCGGTGCGCAGTTCTTTAGTGTGTCCGGAGGCAGGGGCCGTGCGGACCATCTGAATGACACGCAGCACATTTGCTTCGACGCTATCCAGCCGGGCGTTACGCAAGCGGGATCAGCCGTCGAGCGTGCACGCTTCAATCGAAGTTCGTTGTCAAGACCGCTACGTGAATATTGGAATACCTTCCGCTTGTTGTTCTGATGCCAGCGATTCGCGGTTCGCACAAACCCAACTCACGTTCCAGATCGGTTCATCGAACACGGAAGTCATTCATGAGGTCGTTCAGCACGCGTTGCGCAGCGCTGCTACGGCCTCCACCACGATGGGGCTATCGATGTGCTGGGCCAGGCGCTACCCGAGGTCGAGCGCCTCGCCGCGCACACGACCGTCGTGACGCACTGAGCCCTCTGCGCGCAACGACGAAGGCCACTCGATCACTCGCCCAATGGGGCATTTATGACGGTTCTGTTAGCTGGTAGAGTTACCGCCATTCCCCCTTGACGCGGATCAAGCGCCGAACGCGGCCCATGCTGGGGTTCAACACTTTCGCTGTGCCCGGACCCTTGACCGACATCAGATTGGCAACTTTCTTGCACGATCCATTGCCGGTTTCGCCTTCGTGACCATTTGCCCACGCGTCTATAACGGCGCGATTCGGAGATCGTGACAATCACTTTCGCATGGGGGCGGATTTGACCAGCCGATCTCGACAGGCTAGCTGGATACGTAGCGCGCCGGCCAGCACAAGCTCCGTTCGACACCCTCAACCTACAAACTAAACACGTCGAGTCGCGCAAGATTTGCAAACGTCCCTCGCACACCTGTTAAGCGACATTCGCGCGCATCGGCGACGTCCTGTAGGTGGCTCGAGGAGACAAGTTGACTGATCGGTCGCGGGCAGCAACTGCGCTGTCGCGCAGTGTTGATCCGGGAAGGATCAACAGCGAAACACGCCCGCGAAAATCAACAGGATGGATCGCT
>NZ_JACHDL010000055.1:0-10970 GCF_014201055.1 Paraburkholderia sp. CI2 | reverse complement strand
GGCACGGATTCCAGATGCACCACTACCCCTTCCAAGCCAGGGGACCCGCTTATGAGCTTGCGGTTTGAGCTGTCTTCTTTGCCTACTTTCTTTGCTGCTGCAAAGAAAGTAGGTGCCGCCCCGCACAGGGGCAACGCTAATAGACCGATAAGACAGCAAGGAAAGGCCAACCAAGCCAGAACAACGACAAAAAAGCGCCCCGCCTCGCTTCAGGCAAACGTATCGACCAATCCAACCTGCTGCCGCACGGCAACACTCCCGATGGCATCGCTGGAGCTGTCCCCTGCAAGGGCACCGCCACCACCACTACCCCTCTTCCCATTCCCCCCACCCGCGCCAGCGCTCTGCTGTTGTTGCCCGCTCTGCCGCGCAAACCCATCACTCACACTCGCACTGCCAAGCCCAATCCCATTCGACTCCATCGCCTCGCGAAGCTTCGGCAACGCCGCCTCGACCGCCTCCCGCACCGACTGGTGCTGCGAAACGAACAGCGCATGCGCATGGTTATCCGCCACCTGCAACACGACCTGCAACGGCCCCAGATCCTTCGGATTGAGCGTCAGCTCAGCACTCTGCGAATGCGCATTCGACAAAAACACCACCTTCTGGCTCAGCGCGTCTTCCCAGTCGCTCGTGCCGACCTGCGGCGTCAACGCATTCGCGGCGGCGGCCGCGCTCGCATTGCCCGTACTCTGCGCTGCCGCCGTCGTGCTCGCCGCGTTCGCTGCCGCCTGCGTCGCGGCCAGCGCGGCGTTCGCCGCCTCGGACGCGCTGCGCGCCGAGGCGAGGTTGTCCGCCTGGCCGCTCGTCGCGGCCGCGGCGCTCAACGCATCAGCGGCCGACTTCGCTGCCGACGGATCGGCCAGCGCGGTCGCGGCGGCCGTCGCCGTCGACGTCGTGTGGGTCGTCGAGGCGCCCTTGCCGTTGCCGAACAGGCCGCCCGCGAGCGTCTTGTCGTCCGACGTGCCGTTCAGGCCGTTTTTCGTGCTGCCCAAGCCGCCCGCCGCGCTCGACACGCTCGCGGCTTTCGCGGCCGCGCCGGCAGCAAGCGCGGCCGCGGGCACCGCGCCCTGGCCGCTCGACAGCGCGGACAGCGCACTCTGCAACGCATCCTGCAGTGACTTCGGATCGACCGCGCCTTTCCTGCTTGCCGCGGTGGCCGCGAGCGTGCTCGTGGCCGTGCCGGCCAGCGCGCTCACCGCATCGGCGGCGGAGCTTGCGGCATCGGTCGTGGTGGTGGCGTTCGAGTCGGCGTTGTCGGCGACGACCTGTGCCTGCGCTTGCGCCTGAGCCTGGGCGGCAGCCGCAGCGGCGGCGAGCGCGCCAGCGTCGGTTTGCGCCTTGGTGTCTTTCTGCCTGGCTTGCGTCGCGCTCGCCTGGCTGTTCGATGTCTGCTGCGTTGGTGTCGTCGACGGCGTGGACGACGGCGATGACGCGCTGCTGCTGGCCGCGTTGCTCGCTGTGCCGTTGCCGTTCTGGCTGCCGCTCGCGCTCTGCTGCGAGGAAGCGGGCGGCGGCGCACCGGGCGCGCTCGGCGCCGAGGCTTGCGGCGCCGTCGCTGAACTGGTCTGCTGTTGATTCGCGCTGTTCTGCTGGTCGATGCTTTGCTGCAAGGTCTGCGCGAACGGGCTCGAGCCCGCGGCGTTCGCGGACGCGCTGCTCGACCCATTGCCGCTCGTGTCGAGCAGCGTGCTCAGTTGGGAGCCGATCTGTGAAAGAAGCGACATAAAGAATCCTGTGAATCGGTCGAACGGGTGTGCCGTAGGGCGTTAGCCGCGAGGCAAGGCCTCACGCGCCGTCGGCTCGCATGCGCAGACTCCGCGCCGCATATTCGTCGGCGTCGCGCTGTTCGCGCCGCGCCGCAACCTTCGCCTCGGCCGCCTCGCCGCGCGCCTGCAGCACTTCGTACGAGCCGAGCTTCTGCTTGTGGCGCTGCCAGTCGGGCTTCGCCGCCTCGAGGCGCGCGCTCGCCGCCGCGAGCAGGCTGCGCTGCTGCTCGATCGCGGCATCGAGCGTGTCGATGAACGCCTGGAAGTTGCGCATGTTGCCGGCCGGCATGCCTGACTGCGCGCTCTCCATGAAGCGTGCGTAGTATTCGTCGCGGTACTGCACGAGCGCATCGAGTTGCGCCTGTACGTCGTTGCGCTCGCGCTGCGCGCGGCCGAGCCGCTGCGCGGCGGCGTCCACGTCGTCCTGCGCGAGACCGATCAGCGTCTTGATCGGAAAATGTTTCGACATCGTCAGCCTCCTCGGCCCTAGGCAAACAGCGCGTTCAGCATGTCGATGCTCGGCTGGAAGTTCGCGCACTCGCGAAAGCCTTGCTGCAGGAACGCTTCCATCCGCGGATACAGCGCGATCGCGCGATCGAGCACCGCGTCGCGCCCGCTCGAATACGCGCCGACGTTGATCAGATCGCGGTTGCGCTGATAGCGCGACAGCATCTGCTTGAACATACGCGTTTTATTCAGATGGTTATCGTCGATCAGCGCGGTCATTGCCCGGCTAATCGACGCTTCGATATCGATCGCAGGGTAGTGGCCGGCTTCGGCGAGCGAGCGCGACAGCACGATGTGGCCGTCGAGAATCGCGCGCGCCGAGTCGGCGATCGGGTCCTGCTGGTCGTCGCCTTCGGTGAGCACCGTGTAGAACGCGGTGATCGAGCCGCCGCCCGCCGGTCCGTTGCCGGTGCGCTCGACGAGCGCCGGCAGCTTTGCGAACACCGACGGCGGATAACCCTTGGTCGCGGGCGGCTCGCCGATCGCGAGCGCGATCTCGCGCTGCGCCATCGCGTAACGGGTCAGCGAATCCATTAGCAGCAGCACGTGCTTGCCCTGGTCGCGGAAGTATTCGGCGAGCGAGGTCGAGTACGCGGCGGCCTGCATCCGTAACAGCGGCGACACGTCGGCCGGCGCGGCGATCACGACCGAGCGCGCCAACCCTTCCTCGCCGAGAATCTGTTCGATGAACTCCTTCACTTCGCGGCCACGTTCGCCGATCAGGCCGATCACGATCACCTCGGCGCTGGTGTAGCGCGCCATCGTGCCGAGCAGCACCGATTTACCGACGCCCGAACCCGCGAACAGCCCCATCCGTTGACCACGACCGACCGTCAACAGCGAGTTGATCGCGCGCACGCCGACGTCGAGCACCTTGTGAATCGGCTCGCGATTGAGCGGATTGATGACCGGCGCGGACAGCGGCGCGTCCTTTTGCGTGCCGAGCGGGCCGAGCCCGTCGAGCGGACGGCCGGATGCGTCGAGCACGCGGCCGAGCAATTCCCAGCCGACCGGTAGACGCTTCGCGCCCGCGAGCGGGTCGGCGATCGGCGCGCTTTCGAGCGGAAAGACCCGCGCGCCGGGCAACAGGCCGATCACTTCGGTGGTCGGCATCAGGAACAGCTTGTCGCCGGAGAAGCCGACCACTTCGGCTTCGGCCATCGGCAGCGAACTGCCGGGCGGCAACTCGATCATCACTTCGGCGCCGACCGACAGACGCAGGCCGACCGCCTCGAGCACGAGACCGGCCGCGCGTGTGAGACGCCCGCACGCGCGCAGCGGCTTCGCGATCGCGTTGCGCGCGCGCAGCGCGTCGAGCTGGCCGCGCCATGCCTGCATGTGGGGATTGATGTCGAGCGCGGGATCGTAGGACGGCGCGTGCGGAGCGTGAGCGGCGCAAGCACTGCGCGCGGCGTGGTCCGTCGCGGCGGACTCGCGGCTCGCCGCCGCGCCTGTCGCCGGATGTGCGCTCGCAGGAGCGTGCCATGCCGCATCCGGGGGCTCCGGAATAGCGGCCGACTCGACATCGGCCAGCGCCTCGGCGCCGAACGACGCCAACGCGAGCTCGCGTTCGAGCGGCGTCAGATCGCTCGCGCGGATCTCGTCGAGCGTCGGCTTCACCACGTGCTCACCTTGCCGAGCGCGGCGGCGACGCGCTGCCAGCGCGTGTCGATGCCCGCGTCGACCTCGCCGGTGCCGGCCTGCGCGCGGCAACCGCCACGCTCCACCGATGCGTCGGTGCGCACGGTCCAGCCGCGCGTTTGCAATTCATCGAGCAGATACGCCTCGACGACCGGCAGATCGGCGGGACTCACGATCAGCGCCGGCGCGCCGGCGAGCGCGGGCTCGGCCGCGAGTACCTCGCGCGCGGCCGCGATCAGCGCGATCGGGTCGTGCTGCACGTGCTGGCGCACGACCTGCTGCGCGATGTCGAGCGCGAGTGCGATCAGCGTTTCGGAGATCGCGTGCTGCGCGCCATCGAGCGCGCTCTTGAAGGTTTCGGCGAGCGCGGCGAGCCGCATCGCTTCCTCGCGCGCCTCGGTCTGGCCTTGCGCGAAACCCTGCGCGTGCCCCTGGTCATAGCCCGCCTGATAGCCGAGCGCCTGGCCGGCCACATGACCGGACGCGACGCCCTGTGCATGCGCGGCTTCGCGGCGGTGCTCGAGTTCGGCTTCGAACGCGCGCTCGTCGAACTCGGGTTCGGCCGGCGGCGGCGCTGGCGGAGCCGGGTCGAACGACGCCATCTCCCAGCGCTGGTAGGCCGAGAGGCTTTCCTTTGCCGGGGCGTTCGGATCAGACATAGGCGTCTTCCGCCTTGCCGCCTAGCGCGATCTGTCCGCTCTCGGCCAGGTTGCGCACGATCTGCAGGATGCGGCGCTGCTGCGTCTCGACTTCGGACACGCGTACCGGGCCGCGCGCGTCGAGGTCTTCGGCGAGCAACTCGGCCGCGCGCTGCGACATGTTCGACAGGAACTTCTGACGCAGCGCGGGCGCCGCGCCCTTCAGCGAGATGATCAGCGCTTCGGATTCGACTTCCTTCAGCAGCAGCTGGATCGCGCGGTCTTCGAGCTCGAGCAGATTCTCGAACACGAACATCTGGTCGATGATCTTCTGCGCGAGCTCGGCGTCGTACTGGCGCACGTTTTCGATGACGCCTTCCTCGTGGTTGCTCGACATGAAGTTCAGAATCTCGGCGGCCGTGCGGATACCGCCCATCGGGCTGCGCTTCAGGTTGTCGCTGCCGGACAAGAGGCCGGTCAGCACGTCGTCGAGCTCGCGCAGCGCGGCCGGCTGGATGCCGTCGAGCGTCGCGATCCGCAGCAGCACGTCGTTGCGCAGCCGGTCCGTGAAACAGCCGACGATCTCCGAAGCCTGATCGCGGTCCAGATGCACGAGGATCGTCGCGATGATCTGCGGATGCTCGTTCTTGATCAGTTCCGCGACCGCCGCCGAGTCCATCCACTTCAGGCCTTCGATGCCGCTCGTGTCGCTGCCCTGCAGGATCCGGTCGATGATCGCGCCGGCCTTGTCGTCGCCGAGCGCCTTGGTCAGCACGGAGCGGATGTAATCGCTCGAATCGAGCGACATGCCGGTGTGCTGCTCGGCCTCGCGCACGAACTCCTGCAGCACCTCGTCGACCTGCTCGCGGGTGACGTTCTTCAGCGCGGCCATCGCGACGCCGATTTTCTGAACCTCACGGGGGCCCAGAAACTTGAATACCTGCGCCGCCTCTTCCTCGCCGATCGACATCAGCAGCAGCGCGCTCTTCACTACGCCTTCAGCGCTCATCGGACACCCAGTTCTTGACGACGGTTGCTACGACCTTCGGATCCTGACGCGCGATGCTGCGCGCGAACTCCAGGTTCCGCTCGTATTTGTGCTTCGCGTTTTCGAGCGCGAGCTGCTCGCTATCCGCTTCGATTTCGACCACCGCGCCATCGCGCTCCTCGGCCGGGATGCCGTCGAGCAGCACCGGTTCGTCGGGCCCCATCAGCGCGGCAACCGGCTCGGGCGGCGGCGGGAAGGCGCGGCGCAACGCCGGCTTCACCATCACGAAGTAGAGGAACAGGGCCACCGCGCCGATGCCGAGGTACGTCGCGATCTGCTTGTACAGCGCGAGCATGTCGGGCGTGCGCCACCACGGCAGGTCGGCGTTCGGGTCGAGCTCGGTGGTAAACGCGCTGTTGACCACGTTGACCGAGTCGCCGCGCGACGCGTCGAAGCCCATCGCGTCCTTCACGAGCTGGGTGATCTGCGCGAGCTTGTCGGCGCTGACCGGCTGCATCGTCACGTGACCCTTCGGATCGACGACCCGCAGATAATTGACGACCACCGCGACCGACAGCCGGCGGATGCCGCCCATCGGCTGGTCGACGTGGCGCACGGTCTTGTCGAGCTCGTAGTTGGTGGTCGAATCCTTGCGGTCGCTGACCGGCGTCGTGGTGACCGAGCTCGCGCCGTTGCCGGCCACGATCGGTGCGGAGGCCGGCTGCGGCGGCTGGTTCGACAGCGCGCCCGGCACCCCCGAGGCGCCGCCTTGCGACATTTCGGTGGCGCTGCTCGACTGCTGGCTGCGGATCGCGGCCTGCTGCGGATTGCCGTTCGGGCCGTAGTTCTCGGAGGTCTGCTCGCTGTGCGAGAAGTCGATGTCGGCGCTGACCTGCGAGCGCGCGTTGCCGGCGCCGAACAGCGGCGCGAGGATCGTGTCGATGCGCTGCTGGGTGTTGCGCTCGATCTGCTGGCGGAACTTCAGCTGGGTCGCATCGAGTCCGCTGCCATTGGTGGGCTGCGTGAGCAGGTTGCCGTCCTGGTCGAGGATCGTCACGCCGCGCACCGGCATTTCCGGCACCGCCGACGCCACCATGTGCGTAATCGCGACGACCTGCCCTTCGTCGAGCACGCGGCCCGGGTACAGGTTCACGAGCACCGCCGCCGACGGCGCTTCCTTGTCGCGCACGAACACGCTCGGCTTCGGAATCGCGAGATGCACGCGCGCCGATTTGACGCTCGAGATCGCTTCGATCGTGCGTTCGAGTTCGCCTTCGAGCGCGCGCTGATAGTTGATCTGCTCGTCGAACTGGCTGATGCCGAATTTCTGGTTGTCCATCAGCTCGAAGCCGACCGAGCCACTCTTCGGCAGCCCCTGCGATGCGAGGCGCAGGCGCATCTCGTGGACCTGCTCGGCCGGCACGAGGATCGCGCTGCCGCTTTCGGACAGCTTGTACGGAATATTGGCCTGCTGCAGCGCGGTGATGATCGAGCCGCCGTCGCGGTCGGACAGATTGCTGTAGAGCACCTTGTAGCTGGGCGCGCGCGACCACAGGAACAGGCCGGCGACGACCGCCACCAGCAGCGCGACCGCGAACACGAGCGGCGCGCGCGGGTTGCCGCGCATCTGCGCGAGTCCGGACAGACGCTGGCCGAAATTGCCGCCGATACCTCCCAGGCCGCCGAGACCACCGAGGTCGGCAGTGCCGCCGGCCTGGCCGCTACCGGCCTGACCGGCAGCGGGCTGCGCGCCGGCGAGCCCCATACGGGCGTCGGGGTTGATCAAAGAGTTGGCTGACGAATCCATGCGTCGGGTTTCTCCGGGGAATGCCTTGGCGTTCTGTCGTGATGCCGCGCCGGGGCTCGGCGGACGGACAGAGACTTTCACGTTTGAAATTATCCGCAGCGCCGCTCAACCCGATTGCTTGAATAGAGCCGGGTTTCCCCTCTAGTTTCGGGACTTTCCGCGAGGAGCCGCTGCTATGCTTTCGTCCAGATCGGTACACCGTCCGGCGGTCCGATCGCACATCCAACGGAGAAAACATGACCATGCCCGTGAACGCGCTATCGTCGGCGCTGCAACAGATGCAGGCGATGGCGGCGCAGGCGGCCGGCGACGCGACCCCGGCGGCGGAGCAATCCGGCGCGGCGACGCCCACCAACTTCGCGGCGGCGCTGAAGGCTTCGCTCGACAAGATCAGCGGCGACCAGCAGAAGGCGATCGGCGAGTCGCAGGCGTTCGAGCTCGGCGCGTCGAACGTCTCGCTGAACGACGTGATGGTCGACATGCAGAAGGCCAACGTCGGCTTCCAGTTCGGCCTGCAGGTGCGCAACAAGCTGGTCGCCGCGTACAACGACATCGCGCAGATGTCGATCTGAGCGGGATCGCGCGTGTCCGCCTGAAGGACCGCCTGAAGGTCCACACCAGTCCCGTCCGACGGTCCGGCACGCCGCTGCCGGCGCTTGCGCCGGCGGCTTCGTGCCGTGTTTCCCGGGCCCGCCCAGCGGCGCTTTCGATCCTCCTTACACCGGACTAAAGCTTTGTCGTCGCGCATCCGATAACCCAATTACAGGTCAGCGACCGGCGCGTCGACGCGCCGCGCGGCCACGCCACGACTTAACCGCAGCCAGTATCAGAGGAGGAGCGCCGATGTTTTCCCAAGGGCACGCTGGAGCCAACGCGTATGCGCGTGTCGGTATCGAAACATCCGTGATGGGCGCAAGTCCGCATCGTCTGATCGTGTTGCTGTACCAGGGCGCACGCCAGGCGATCGCGCAAAGCCGCATGCATTTGCAGCAGGGCAACGTGGCCGAGCGTGGCATGGCGATCAGCAAGGCGATCCGGATCATCGAAAGCGGGCTGCAGCTGTCGCTCAACCTCGAGGTGGGCGGCGAAATCGCCGAACGGCTCAATGCTTTGTACGACTATATGGCGCGTCGACTGTTGCAAGCCAATATCAATCAGAGCGAGGCGATGCTCGTGGAGGTGGACCGTCTGCTCGCGACGCTCGAAGAGGCATGGATCGGGATAGCCCCGGAGATCGCGCGGATGGCAGCACAGCCAGCCGCGGAAAGTCTGAGATGACATCGAACGCAGAATATTTTGCCCGCTACGAGGCGATCGCGGCGCTGTCCTGCCGCATGCTGATGGCGGCCCGTCGCGCACTGTGGAACGACCTGGTGCACTTGCAGGAAGAGTATCGGCAGCTGGTCGAAGCGCTGCGCGAAGCCGACGTGGGCGTCAAGCTCGACGAGGCCGAACGCCTGCGCAAGTACGCGCTGATCCGCCAGATCCTCGCCGACGACGCCGCGATCCGCGACCTCGCGAATCCGTGCATGGCGCATCTGTCGGCGCTGTTCGCCGGCCGGTCGACGCGCGTGCTGAAGGAGTTGTACGGGGCGCGCTGAGCGCGAGCGGGCGCGCGCGTGAGCTGGCGCCACGCCGCATGCGTCTGAAGGATCGGAGCAATCAGAGCATCGCGCGCGTTGCCGCCGATGCGACCAAGGAACCGGCATGAACGGAATCGATTCGGCCCTCGCTTCGGTGCTGTCGAGCCGGATCGACAGCCTGCTCAGCATCGCGCCGGGAACCGCGACCACCTCGCAGACCGGCGCGGCCGGCGTCGATACCGCGGTTCCCGCGGCGCCTGCGAACGTGACGCCCGCGCCCCAGCCGTCCGCGCAAACCGCGCTGTCGGCCGTCGCGCTGACGCTGAATGCGATTGCGCACTCAGGCGGCGAGGCCACACCGGCGGTGCTCGGCCGCGCGCCGATCTGGGCGGCCGCTCCGGCGCTCGACGTCGCCATCGAAAGCTTGCCGCTGACCGATACGGCGGGCGCCGCGACAGTCAATTTCGCTGCCGGCGATTCCGCCGCTGCTGCCAGCACCAATCCCAATCCCAACGCTGCCGCCAGCGCAACCGCGACCGCCACCGCGAGCGTGGCGGCGACCGAAGTGCCGGTCGCGGCGCTCGCGGCCGCGCTGCAACAGACGCTCGCCGACAGCGGCCTGTTCTACGAGGCGCATCTCGCGGCGTGGCTGGTCGGCCAGCGTTCGCCGGCCCAACTGGCGAACGAGGCGCAGAACCAGCTCGTCGCAGATTCTCAATTGCCTCCCGACTGGAGCGCCGACGCTGGCGACGCGAGCGCGCGGTCCGCTGCGGCGAACGGAGCCCCCGAGGCAACGCCACGCGGCACGGCGAACGTTGCCGAGAACAACCCTGCCATGCACGCGATGCCGTCGATCCTGACCGCGCAGGCCGCGCGACTCGTCGCGGGCGAGCTGCTGGCCAGCTCGGTGTCCGACCTGAATGGCCAGTCCACGCACGCGGGGCTGCACAGCGCGGTGTCTCAGGCGGCCGATGCCGGTTCGTCGCAGAGCGCGCAGGCGATGGCGGCGGCGGTGCATCCGGTGACGGTGCCGCTCGTGCGCCAGCAGCTCGATCTGCTTGCGACCGGACAGTTCCGCTGGACCGGTGAGGCGTGGCCCGGCGCGCGTCTGGACTGGACGATCGAGCAGGATGGCGACGAATGGGACCGCAGCGGCGGCGGCCTCGCGAGCGAGGACGACCAGCCGTGGCGCACGCGCCTGACGCTGTCGCTGCCGACGCTCGGCACCGTCGATGCCGAACTGACGCTGACCGGCACGCGGCTGACCGCGCGCGTGCAGGCGAGCCCGCGGGGCGCCGCGCGGCTCGCGATGCAGGGGGACGGTTTCCGTCAGCGGCTCGCGGCGGCGGGGCTCGAGTTGCAGGGATTGACGATTCGCGAGATCGGCGGCGGTGTGCCTGGTACTACCGCGGCGGGCACCTCGGCGGCGGGTGCGCAGGCCGCGAGCGCGTATGCACGGTCGGCGTCGGCGGCTGTGGCCACGTCGACGGCGTCGGCGTCGGGCGCCGCATCGCGCGACGACCTCGATTGGGATATCTGATGAGCCGCACCCATCGTCGCAGCGCGGCTGCGCTTGTTTATGACGCTCATGGCGGCGAGCCCGCCCCGCGTCTGGTCGCCAAGGGGTATGGGCTGCTCGCTGAGATGATCGTGCAGCGCGCGAAGGAGGCAGGGCTGTATGTGCATGAGGCGCCCGAGATGGTGTCGCTGCTGATGCAAGTCGATCTGGATGCGCGGATTCCACCGCAGCTTTATCAGGCTGTCGCCGAGTTGCTGGCCTGGTTGCATCGGCTCGAGAGTGGGGTTGATGCTGAGACGGGCAATGGCGCTGGCGCGCCGGATGTGGTTGATGTTGTTGCTACTGATGTGCCTGGCGGCGCTAGTACTGCGGATCACTGAAGGTGTGTGTTTGCCCTTCTGCAGGGCGGGCGCTTTTTTGTCGTTGTTCTTTGCGGTGTTGGCCTTTCCTTGTTGTCTTATCGGTCTATTAGCGTTGCCCCTGTGCGGGGCGGCACCTACTTTCTTTGCTGCTGCAAA
>NZ_JACHDL010000054.1:0-14263 GCF_014201055.1 Paraburkholderia sp. CI2 | reverse complement strand
ATGCGAATCAGGGATATTGAAGTGTTCAGGGCGGTCATGAACGCAGGAAGCACGAGCAAGGCGGCGGCCCTGCTCGGCATTTCGCAACCGGCTGTTAATATCCAGAAACACCCAATCCGCGGAAATCGTAGAAACGATTCGCGAAGTTGCTACGGCGCGACATCGCGTCTGATGGCGAAGGTCACCGTGCCCACGTGCATGGAAAAATTAACGACAGCACCGAAGTGCAAGCGACAGCCCTGTGACGGCGCCAATCGCAACGGAAGCGGGCAACAGAAGTGGATCGGGAAATGGAAGCGGAATAATCGCGAATGATGTCGACGGCGGCCTCAAATCTGAAGTGCAACACCGTTTCGTATAAGGTGTTGCGATGGACTCATCTCGAGCCAGAACACCTGTTATTCGAAGGCTCGCGAAATCTGCGGCAAGAACCCCGTGCGTCCGATGCAGGAGATTGCACCGCTTGCGGCCGCTGGAAGTCATCGCGACGTGCGCACGCTGACATTCCAGTGCGGAGCGGCGCCTGTCGCGCAGACAGCTCCGGTCGCAGCCCCTTCACCGATGCCTGCTGCTCCCCCCGTCGCGCGGGTTGCCGCTCCAGCACGCGTGCCGCCTCAGAAGCTGTCGTTGAACGGCGATGCAACTTTCGAACTCAATAAGGCGACGCTCACGACCGAAGCTCGTCTTCGTCTCGACGCGCTGATCAAAACTGCGGCAGGTGCGAGGTTCGACACCGTCACGGTGAATGGCTATACCGACGCGACGGCATCCAGCTCCTACAATCAGAAATTATCGACGCAGCGCGCGCAAAGCGTCGCGCAGTATCTGCAGAGCCACGGATTGAAGGCGCAGCAATTCGTTGTCAACGGACACGGCAGTGCCAATCCCGTTTCGCCGAATACGACGGCAGACGGACGCGCAAAAAACCGGCGCGTGGAGATCGTATTGAACTAATACATGAGGCAGACCTCGTCCAGTGCACACGAGATTCACTGGCGGCCTGTTGGCGCGGGCTCCGGCATCGAAAATGCAAAAAAGCCCTTGGATTGACACGTTTCTCCGATAATCACCACCAGCAACCAGGAGGTGACGATGAACACGATCCACGAGGTCTACCCCTATCTGCGCGTGCGCAACGCCGCACGGGCTATCGAGTTCTACGCGCAGGCATTCGGCGGCGTCGAGCAGTTTCGCCTGACCGAGCCAGGCGGCCGCATCGGTCATGCCGAAGTGAAGATCGGTCCCGCCACTGTGATGCTGTCCGATGAATATCCCGAGCACGACATGCTCGGACCGACCGGCGACAGCCGGCCGAGTGTGCTGCTGCATATCCACTGCGACGACGTCGACGAGCTGTTCGCACGAGCGGTTGCAGCGGGCGCAACCGTGGTCCGCCCGCTAACCGATCATTTTTATGGCGAGCGCTCGGCGACCGTGCGCGATCCATTCGGCCACGAATGGATGCTCGGTGCGCAGATCGAAGCGCTCACGCCTGAAGAGATGCAGCGCCGTTACACGGCGCTGTTCGACAGCTAGTGGATTGTTATATTGGGCTCCTCGCGCTTAATCCCCCGATGCGTGAGCTCTTTTTACATCCCGCCGAACGGCTTTTGCACCGTGAGCTTGTTGGTCACCGAAGTCACCCCCGGAACACCCTTCGCGATCTCCGCGACCTGATTGATCTGGGAAACGTCGGTGACCGTGCCGTTCAGCGTCACCGCGCCGCCTTTTGCGATGACGCTTATATTGCCGGCGCTGATCTCCTTATGCTTGCCGATCGCGGCATACACCTGCCGACGCAGCGCGCGATTGGCTTTCCTCGAGCTGACGGGAGCGGCTGCGCTAGCTGACATCGCGGGTGCGCCCGAAGCTGCACTAGCCGTCTGGCCCGACTGCGACCATGCGCTGCTCGACGCGGCCAGAATCAATATGGCAATCGCCAACGCGCGTGCCTGAATGCTTTTCATCGAATACTCCAGTTGTTATAGGAGACGTAATCAGAAGTTATGGCGGATGCCGACCATGGCCGCCGTGGTGGACACGCCAGGCGCAACCGGGGCGCCATAGACGATGGTCTGGTTCATGGTCCCCCTGTTGTTGACATAACCCACCTGCGCGTAAGCCTTGGTGCGCTGCGACAGGTTGTATTCCGCGCCCACGGCGAACTCGCCCGAATGGTTCGCCGAGTTGTTCTTGTCTTTCAGGTAGTAGTACCCGGACGTGATCTTGAAACGCGTATTGAACTGGTAGCCGAGGCCCCCCGAGATCATTTCGAAGTCCGCGGTGTTGGTATGGGCCGGGTTCTTGCCGGCGCCGTACGAGGCCGACACCGAAAATCCGGCGATCGTGTACATCGCACCGAAATAGTAGAAACGGTTGTTCGCAAGCCCGGTCGCGGGGATAGCGGGCGCCGCCGGGTAGGTGATCGGGTACGGGTTGGTATCGTGGCCGTTGTAATACAACGCGGACAGATTCAGACCGTAGTTCGAATACTTGAGCACGGCCGACTCGCGCGTACCGCCCTGGAACTGACCGGCGACGCCGCCCGGCGCATACTCGAGCGCGAGCGACGCGCCATGGAATTTCGGCGAGTTGTAGACGAGCGCGTTACTGTCGTACAGCGCGCCGATCGGCGCGTTCGTGCTCGTGCCAGGCCAGCCGGCCGCCTGATTGATGCCCAGCCACGCGGTCAGAATACTGCCGAAATACTGCGCGCCGCGGACGTCGGTTTCCGCCATCGCGTAGATCATCGGAATGATCTGCCGGCCGGCGTCGAAGGTACCGAACGGCCCCGATGCGCCGACCGTCGCGAATTGGTTGAAGATCGCCGTGACGCCCGGCGTGTCGGACAGACCGAACTTGCCGTTCGTGGTGTTGAACGCACCCTGCAGCTTGAAGTTGATCTTGTAGCCGCCGCCGATGTCTTCGCTTCCCTTCATACCCCAGAAGCTCGAATAGATACCGCCGTCCTTCAGCTGATAAATTTTGCCCGTGTTCGGCGCGTGCGGCAGAAACGTAGCGGCCGATGTGCTCTGATACAGCAGCCCCGTATCGACTACGCCATAAAGCGTCACTGACGACTGCGCATGAGCCGCGGTGGCGAAAATGGCCAACACGACAGCGCTGCTTGACTTCAACTTCATTGTGTCTCCTTCGCGTACCGGCGGTGGCGCAAAAGCCGATGCTGCGGTCGCTTCAAGTGGTTGGTGGTTTTGTGTGCGCCGGGCGTACCCGGTCGCGTTGTTGCGTGAATCGAACTACGTTGCTGCGAAAGCCGTGCGTCAGGGCAGGTAGTAGTTGCCGAATTGATCGCGTAACTGGTTCTTCAGGACCTTGCCTGTTGCGCCGATAGGCACCGTGTCGACGAACACCACTGCATCGGGAGTCCACCAGCGCGCGACCCGCCCGTTGAAGAAGGACAGCAGTTCGTCGCTGGCCAGCTCGCTGCCCGGCTTTTTCACGACCAGCAGCAGCGGCCGTTCGTCCCACTTCGGATGCCGTGCGGCGATACACACTGCCGTCGAGACTTCCGGATGCAGATAAGCGACGTTTTCGATCGCCGCCGAACTGATCCATTCGCCGCCCGACTTGATCACGTCCTTGCTGCGATCGGTGATCTGCATGAAGCCGTGCCGGTCGATCGTCGCGATGTCGCCGGTCGGAAACCAGCCGTCGCACAATGGCGACTCGACGTCGGCGCCGAAGTACTGCTGCGTGACCCAGTGACCGCGCACCTGCAGATCGCCAGCGTTCTCGCCGCCCCACGGCAATTCATTACCGTTGGAGTCGACGATCCGCATGTCGATGCCGAACAGCGCGCGTCCCTGCTTCGCCTGAACCTTGTACTGATCCTCCATCGGCAGCGACTGCTGATGCGCCTTGAAGCTGCAGACCGTGCCGATCGGGCTCAATTCGGTCATGCCCCACGCGTGCAGTACCTCCACCCGGTGGCGCTTCTGGAACGCCTCGGTCATCGCGGTCGGACACGGCGCGCCGCCGATCACCGTGCGTCGCATCGACGAGAAGGTCCCGCCCATCGCATCGACATGCGTGAGCAGTCCCTGCCACACCGTCGGCACGCCGGCCGACAGCGTCACGTGTTCCGTTTCGATCAGTTCATAGAGCGACTTGCCGTCGAGCGCCGGCCCCGGAAACACCAGCTTCGCGCCGACCATGCAGGCGATATAGGGCAGTCCCCACGCGTTCACATGAAACATCGGCACGACCGGCAGGATCACGTCGCGCGCGGAACAGTTCAGCGAATCGGGCAGCGCCGCCGCGTAGGTGTGCAGCACGGTCGAACGATGGCTATACAGCACGCCCTTCGGATTGCCGGTGGTGCCCGACGTGTAGCACAGCGACGACGCGCTGTTTTCATCGAGCAGCGGCCACTCGAAAACGTCGTCGTGCAACTCGAGCAGATCCTCGTAGCACATCAGCATGCCGGTCAGGTCGTTCGCTTGCGGCATGTGCGCGCGATCGGTCATCGCCACGAATACTTTCGGGCTCTTCACCCGGGGCGCGACGCTCTCGATCAACGGCAGAAAGGTCAGGTCGAAGAACACGACACGATCTTCCGCATGCTCGATGATGTACGCGAGCTGGTCGACGTGCAGTCGTGGGTTCAGCGTATGCAGCACGGACCCGGAGCCCGACACCGCGAAATAGAGCTCCATGTGGCGATAGCCGTTCCACGCGAGCGTCGCGACGCGCTCGCCCTGGCCGACGCCGAGCGTCGACAGCGCGTTGGCCATACGGCGCGCGCGCTGCGCGAGGTGCCGATACGAATAACGATGGATGTCTCCTTCCACGCGTCGCGACACGATTTCCTGTTCGCCGTGATGGCGCTCCGCGTGCGTGAGCAGCGCGGAAACCAGCAGCGACTGCTGCATCATCAAGCCTTGCATCTTTCCGTCTCCTGATTGGTTGTGGCGTCTCGGGCCAGGCCTACCGGCCTTACGTTGCCGCGCTGCCGGCTCGCACATGCGAGGGCGTCGCGTTCGCCTCGTCGAGACTCACCACCACCTTTGAATCCACTATTTCGACCGGGAAGGTCGTCACGCTCAATCCGCCTGTTCCCGCCATGCAGCCCGTGCGCACGTCGAAGCGCAGACCGTGCGCCGGACAGCGCAACATGCAGCCTTCCAGCTGGCCGCTCGACAGCGCGGCCCCGTTGTGCGGACATGTGTTGTCGATGGCGTGAAGCGTGCCTTCGACGTTGAACAGCACGATGCTGCGGCCGTCGATGAAGGCCAGCTTGCGCTGGCCCGGCGCGAGCTCGCCGGCAATACCCACCACGATCCGACGCGACATCCCAGACTCCTTCTGATCCGACGCGGGCCGCGTCACATCAGTACCAGGCGGCGAATCAACGTCTCCGCCATCGGCCATTCGCCAAAGCCCGAAGCAGGGTTGAGGTGCCCCACTTCGCCGAGATCGACGAGGCGGCTGCCCCAGTCCTGCGCCATCTCCTGCACCTTCTCGAACCGCGCGAGCGGATCGTTGCGGCTCGCGCCGACGATGCTCGGAAACGGCAGCGGCTTGCGCGGAATCGGCAGCCAGCCGTTCTGCTCGAGCGTATCCAGCTCCGGATAGCCCGCCGGCATCGGCGTCTCGAGGTCCGCGGGCGCCGCGAGCAGCGCACCGTGAATCTCGCGCTTGTGCTGCGCCGCCCAATGCACGGTGATCATCACGCCAGCGCTATGCGCGACCAGAATGACCGGGCCGTCGATCCGCGCGAGCGTGGCATCGAGCGCCGCGACGCGTGCCGCGCAACTGAGCTTGTCGTGCTCGAGGGGCGGCACCGACAGCGCTTTCGGCAGCCGTTGCTGCAGCAGGGTTTGCCAATGCTCCGCGACGTGGTCGCGCAGACCCGGAACCATCAGAATGGTCGGTTTCAATTCGTAATTCATGGGAAGCTACCTGCTAGTTCAGTACGGCTTGTCGCCGACGATGCCGGCGCGTTCCATCTTGCGGTGGCACGGCGGGTAGTCCATCACCGCATAGTGCTGCGTGCTGCGGTTGTCCCAGATCGCGATGCTGTTCTTCTGCCAGCGCCAGCGCACCTGGTACTCGGGGATGTACGCCTGGCTGATCAGATAGCGCAGCAGATCGCCCGCGCCCGGATTCGCGTCCTGCCCGAAGCGCACTCGCTCCGGCGTGTGAAAGTTCGTGAAATGGCTCGTGAAAGCGCTCACGAACAGCACCTTCTCCTCCGTTTCCGGATGCGTGCGCACGACCGGGTGCTCCGCGTCCGGAAATTGCGCCTTCAGCGCGAGACGCTTTTCGATCGGCATCGCGGCACCGAAGCTCGCCTCGATGCTGTGGCGCGCGCGCAGGTCCGCGACCTGAGCCTTCACGTACGCCGGCAGATTCTCGTAGGCGAGGACCATGTTCGCCCACATCGTGTCGCCGCCGACGGGCGGACACTCGACGCAGCGCAGCACGGCACCGAACTGCGGCGCTTCGCGCCAGGTGGCGTCGGCGTGCCACGCGTTTTCGTAGCGGTCGTTGGGCTGATCCGGGGTCTTGTAGATCCGCACGAGGCCCGGATTTTCCGGATCGCTGCCCGCGACCGGATGGTCTTCCAGTTCGCCGAAGCGGCGCGCGAACGCCACGTGTTCGGCACGCGTGATGTCCTGGTCGCGCAGGAACAGCACCCGGTGCTTCAGCAGCGCCGAGCGGATTTGGGCAAACAGGCCATCGTCATGGATGGCGTGGGCGAGATTCACCCCTATCAGTTCGGCGCCGATCGAGTACGTCAGTTGTTCGACTCGCATGGCCAGCTCCTTAGATGACGAAGATCGACGAACCCGTCGTCTTGCGCGACTCCAGATCACGATGGGCTTGCGCCGCATCTTCGAGCGCATAGCGCTGATTCAGCTCGATCTTGATGCGTCCCGAGGCGATGAGCCCGAAGATTTCGCCGGCAAGCTCGTCCTTCTCGGCCGGGTCGGCGATGTAGTCAGCCAGCGCCGGGCGGGTCAGATAGAGCGAGCCTTTCATAGCCAGCAGTTGCGGATTGAACGGCGGGATCGGGCCGGAGGCCGTGCCGACGCAAACCAGCAGACCGCGGCGCTTCAGCGAATCGAGCGAGGCCTCGAAGGTGTCTTTGCCGACGCTGTCGAACACGACGTTCACGCCGACGCCATCGGTCAGTTCGCGCACGCGCCTGGCGACGTCTTCGTGGCTGTAGTTGATGACGTGGTCGCAGCCGTGCGCGCGGGCCACCTCGCCCTTGGCCTCGTTCGAAACCGTGCCGATCACGGTCAGACCCAGCAGCTTCGCCCATTGCGAAACGATCAGGCCGACACCGCCGGCGGCGGCATGCAGAAGTATCGTGTCGCCCGCCTTGAAGTCGTGAATGCGGCGCATCAGATACGCCGAGGTCAACCCGCGCATGGTCATGCCGGCAGCCGTTTCGCAGTCGATCGCATCGGGCAGCCGGATCAGCGGCGCGGCCGGAATCAGGCGTTCGGTGCTGTACGCGCCGAGCGTGTTGAGGAAGCCCGTGTAGGTCACACGATCGCCCACCGCGACGTTCGTGACGTCCGGGCCAACGGCCTCGACCACGCCCGCGGCCTCCACGCCCATCCCCGCGGGCAGCGGGACCGGATACAGGCCGCTGCGAAAGTAGGTGTCGGCGAAATTGAGGCCCACTGCCTGATGGCGCAGGCGAACCTGACCGGGACCGGGGTTGCCCACTTCGACGTCCTCGTAGCGCAGCACGTCGGGACCACCGGTTTCATGAAAGCGAACTGCCTTTGCCATGTTGACTCTCCAATTCTTTACTTGATCTGCACTTTGCAGAATTCGTTGCGCCAGCGGCGCAGTTACAGGTTCCGTGCTCCGCGCCGTCCGCGCGGCACCATGCGATGTCAGCGTGCGGCCTGCTCGCGCAGCGTGTTCAGCCGATCCAGATCGCCCGAGTAGTTCCGTTTGCCGATCATGAATGCGGCGGCCGCGACGAGCGGTGCGAACGGCACCAGTTGCAACGCGCCCAGCAGTCCGATCCGATCGGCGATGATTCCCGTGAGAACAGCCGCCGGCGCGAGGCCCAGCAGGTTGTTCGCGAGCGTCAGGGTCGCAAACGCCGAGGCGTGAATCGTCGGCGGCGTGAGGTTCGCCACCATCGCACCCGACGGGCCGCTCGCACCGGCGCAGAAGAACATGCCGGCGCCGATCACGACCAGCTGCCATGGCCCCGCGGGCATCCGCAAGCCGATCGCGAGCAGAACGAAACAGGCGAGGCAGAAGGCGATCGCGGCGCTCCACTTGCGTTCCCGCATGTTCTTGCTGAGCCGGTCGGCGAGGTTTCCGCACACCACCATGCCCACCCCGGTCACCAGCACGAACACCGCCGCGCACATCGCAGCCTTGCCGGTGGCCATGCCGTAGTAGCGATTCAGGAAGCTCGGCATCCATGCCCACACAGCGGCGGGAACCAGCAGATGGAGGCCGCTGCCCACATAGGCGCACACCACGGACTTCGTCGAAAACAACCCCTTCATCAGCGCGCGCAGGCTCATGCACATGCCGCGCGATTGCGCCTGCCTCGTCACGCTCGCCGGCTGCAGCGGCACAAGACGCTTTTCGGTGACGACGAGGCGGTAGATCACGACCAGCACGACCCCCATCGCCGCCATGGCGCCGAATGCCGAACGCCAGCCGAGGTGAGCCGCCACCGCGCCGCCGAGCGCCATGCCCAGCACCGAGCCGAACGCGCCGCCCGCCATGAAGGTGCCGGTCAGCGTAGAGCGCAGCCGAACCGGAAAGATGCTCAGAACAACTGCGATACCGACACTGCCATAGGCCGCTTCGCCGATTCCGACAAAGGCACGTGCCAGCAGCAACTGCCCATAGTTCGCCGAGATCGCGCAGCCCACCGTCGCGAGACTCCACATCGCCGCCATCAGCACGATGCTCTTCACACGGCCCCAGCGGTCGGCCAGAACCGACAGCGGGAACGTGAGCACACCGACCATCAGCGCGACCACGCTGCTGAGCGAACCCAGCTGCGCATCGGACAGATGCCATGCCGCCTTGAGCGGCGGAAACACGGCATTCAACACTTGCCGCGACATATAGTCGGAAAGCAGCAATCCGACCGTCAACGCAAACACTACCCACGCATAAGCGCGCACGTCCGTCTGAGCTGCCGAAACTTCGCCCGTCGCGGGCGCTGCATGCTGAACGAGCATATTTTGTCTCCTTCCACGCTGACTCCCTGGCGGCCGCCTTGCCCGCGTGGGCCGACGACCTGTTATGGATTCAGCTATCTGCTCCCCGCTATGCACCGGAAGCGTTAGCCATGAAGCCCGGCCTCGGCCAATGCGCCGGCCCGGGCTCCTGGTGATCACGCCGCGCGAAGCGGCAGGTTCCTGACACCGGCCTGGCGGTTCGGCGCCATGCCGTTGGCGACCAGCGTCTCTTCGACCGTCTCGTACTGCACACCAATACGATAGATCTCGCGCGCTTCTTTGCCAGTGGCAATTTCGCGCCCCAGTTCGCGCGCGACGCGCACGCACTGCTCGATCTGCTGCACCGACGTGAAGCGCTTGCCGTGCTGATCGATGATCGTGTCCTCGATGCCGCAGCGCGGATGCAGGCCCATCGACATCGCCATCATGTTGAACGGCAGCACGTTCTTCAGCAGCGACTCGGCGGTGAGCGTGCAGCCATCCGGCGCGCGATGCACGAAGTTGAAGAAGTTGAATGGATTGGGGCCGTCGAAGCCGCCACCGATACCGATCCACGTCAGGTTCAGCGGGCCCTTGTAGACGCCCTTGCGCACGAGGCGCTCGAGCGTTTCGAGCGCGTGGATGCCGGTGAGCTGGAAGTGCGGCTGGATGCCCGAAGCCTGCAGGCGGCGCAGGTGTTCCTCGACCCATGCGGGGCCAGCCGGCACCGTCATTTCACTATAGGCGGCCATGAACCCGGGGTTGGAAAGCGAGGTGCCTGCCAGATACTCCGGATAGAGCAGCTCCATGATGTTCATCTGCGTGGTGTTGATCGCGACCGTCACCTGATCGGGCTTCGGATCTAGATCGGCCAGCATATGACGCGTGTCGTCGGACAGCCACTTCGCGGCTTGTCCGTCGTCTTCCGGCGCAAACGAGATCGAGCCACCGACCTGAATGATCATGTCGGGCACTGCCGCGCGCACACCCGCGATCAGTTCGTTGAACTTCGACAGGCGCTTCGAGCCCTTGCCGTCCAGTTCGCGCACGTGCAGGTGCAATACCGTGGCGCCGGCGTTGTAGCAATCGACGGCCTTCTGGATCTGCTCGTCCATCGTCACGGGGATGTCTTCCGGGAAGTCCTCCGGCATCCATTCCGGGCCGTAAGGGGCGGTGGTGATGACTACCTTGTCCTGATTCTCAGGGTGCAACGAATCGTCGAGAAATTGCATTTGTTTGCCTCCATCCAGTTTTGAAGTGACGGTGTTCCGCTATCGCGAGGTCGCGTGAAAATTTGCTGGAACACATCGAACGACATGTGCCCACGATACGGCAATCGCGCGCTACACTTTTATGATTGGACGCCATCCTTTTAGCGATTCGTGCCACTGCGCGTTAACACCAATAATTGCGCGAAGGAAGTGTTTAATGACTAGAAAAATACTCAGCGTATGAATCGTCCGGAGAAACTACGATGGAAACGATGGTGACGTCGGTAGCCATGAGCGGTTATTTCGAAGTGACGCGACGGCTTGGACTGAATCCGGTCGAGCTCGCGAAACAGGCCGGCATCGACGCCGGCGCGCTCGCGAATCCGGACGATCGCGTATCGGCCACCGCCTGTTGCCGGCTACTGGAAATGACGGCCGAAAAGGCGTCGTGCCCGACCCTCGCGCTGCAAATGGCGGAAACGCGGCAGACCTTCGGCAGCGGCGTGATCAATGTCCTGCTCGCGCACAAACGCACGCTGCGCGAAGTGTTGCTGGCCGCGGCCGAATACCGCCATCTGCTCAACGAAGCGCTGGCGGTGTACGTCGAGGACGCGGACAATACGGTCACCATTCGGGAGGAACTCGTCGTCGAACGGGGTACCCCGACAAGGCAGGCGATCGAACTGGCGCTCGGCGTCCTCGCGCGGCACTCCGGTGCCCTGCTCGGCCAGTTCTGGAAACCGCGGGAGGTCCACTTCACGCATCCGGCGCCCGCAGACCTGACGTTTCATCGACGCTTCTTCGGCTGTCCGCTGGTGTTCGGCAGCGACTTCAACGGGTTCGTCTGCGCAAGCGCCGATCTCGACTACCCGAATCCACTGGCCGATCCTGAACTCGTGCGCTATGCGGAAAGCCTCGCCTCTCCGCTGAACGTGAGCGCCGCGGAATCGGCCGCGCTGGAAGTGCGCAAGGCGATCTACCTGCTGCTGCCGCTCGAGCAGGCGAACGTCGAGCTGGTTGCACGTTATTTGCGTCTGAGCGTACGCACCATGCAACGGCAGTTGAATTCGGCCGGCACCAGTTTTTCGGATCAGGTCGAGGAAGTCCGCGGCGAACTCGCCGTGCGTTACATGAGCAATCCCACCTATCCGATCGGACGCGTCTCGGCGCTTCTCGGCTACGCGCAACAGGGATCGTTCACGAACTGGTTCGTGTCGCGCTTCCACATGACGCCGCGCGACTGGCGCGCGAGCCATGCGAAGTGACGGCCGGTGGCAGTGAAGACAAAAAAAACGGAGGGTGATGCACTGAGCATCACCCCCCGTCGTTGCCGCACCCGCTATCGCCATCCGGTCACTCGGCGCGAAGCTTCACATAGCGGCCCGGTGCGCTCTCGATTGCCTTGTACTTCCTGTTGCCGAGCTTCGTGCGCGCCTCGACCTGCTCGCCGGAATGCTGCTTGACCCAGTCGATCCAGTGATTCCACCAGCTGCCGCGCTGCTGAACCGACGTTGCGAGCCACTCGTCGGCGTTCTCGTCGCAGGCATCGTTGATTCGGTAGCTGCGCTTGTTCTTCGAGGCCGGATTGATCACACCCGCGATATGGCCGCTTGCCCCCAGCACGAACTCGGTTTGACCGCCCAGTAGTTGCGTCGACTGATAGGCGGATCGCCACGGCACGATGTGATCTTCCTCGGCCGCCATCAGATAGCTCGGAATATCGATGTTGCCGAGATCCACCGGCGTGTCGCAGAACTTCAGTTTGTTCGGCACGCGCAGACTGTTTTCGAGGTACATGTTGCGCAGATAGAAGCTGTACATCGGACCGGGCAGATTGGTCGTGTCCGCGTTCCAGTACAGCAGATCGAACGCGGCCGGGGTTTTGCCTTTCAGGTAATTGTTCACGACATACGGCCAGATCAGATCGTTGGCACGCAGCGACTGGAATACGAAGCCGAGTTCGCGTCCGGGATAGAGCCCACCGCCACCGATCGCATGCTCGCGCATCGCCACGCCCTGCTCGTCGATGAACACGCCGAGATCGCCCGGGTCGGTGAAGTCGAGCAACGCCGTCAGCAGCGTCAGGCTGGCCACGGAGTCGTCGCCGTTGGCACGCATGACCGCCAGCGCCGACGACAGCATCGTGCCGCCCACGCACCAGCCCAATGCATTGACCTGGTCGGCCCGGCTAATCGCACGCGCGACGCTGATCGCCTGCATCACGCCGTCCTCGAGGTAGGCGTCCCACGTGGTCTGCGCCATGTCCTGCTGCGGGTTGCGCCACGACACGACGAACACCGTCAGGCCCTGCTCGCAGGCGAAGCGCACGAAGGAATTCTCCGGCTGCAGATCCAGGATGTAGAACTTGTTGATGCACGGAGGAACGATCACGAGCGGCCGCGCGGCGACCTTCGGTGTCAGCGGCTCGTACTGGATCAGCTGAAACAGATCGTTCTCATAGACCACCGCGCCACTGGACGTGGCAACGCTGCGGCCCACTTCGAACGCGCTTTGATCGGTGATCGAAATCGAGCCGCTGCCCAGATCGTCGAGCAGATGCGTGACGCCCGCGAGCAGGCTCGATCCGCCCGATTCCACCGCCGCCCGAATGACTTCGGGATTCGTCGCGACGAAATTCGCGGGGCTGGCGAAGTCGATGAACTGGCGCATGAAAAAGCGCAGCTTGTGCTTGCCCTTTTCGTCGAGCGCGCTCGCCTCGACGAACTCCGCGAGTGCCCGGGCATTGATCAGATAGCTCTGTTTAAGAAGGCTATACCAGCCGTTGCTGGACCAGTCGTCGGCGTGAAAGCGCCGGTCTCCCTGCTCGGGCTCGGCGACCGCCTTCAACTCCGTGCGCCCGCCGACCAATCCGGCGACGGCGTCGCTCCACAGTTGCGCCTGCTGTTGCAGGTAGTGGGCGCTCGTATGGGTCACGGAGCCTCGCGCAAACGGCCCGTTGAAATCGAAGTCCGAGCCGTCGGTGTCGGGCACCGTCGTAGCGTATTCATCCTTGACCGGCAAAAAACGCCAGAAATCGAAGCCGGCATTGACCCAGCCCGTGGAAAACTCGTGTGGCATGCTGAATGGCATTCTCATGGCGGGGCTCGCTATCATGCTTTGCTGACGGCGCAAGCCGCGTCCTCGACGACACGGTCGCGGCAGGTTGTCGGCATGACCACGGCGTCGCCTTCGATCACCACCTTGCCGCCGACCGTGCAAACGGTGGACAGCACCACGCGGCGCTTGTCGTGAATCAGTTCCTTGACGGTCACTTCGGCCTGCACGGTGTCGCCGGGTCGAACCGGCGCCTTGAAGCGCAGGTTCTGGCCGAGGTAGATCGTGCCCGGGCCGGGCAGCCGCCCCGCGATCGCCGCGGAGATGATGCTGGCGGTCAACATGCCGTGAGCGATGCGCCCCTTGAAGGGTGTGGTTTGCGCAAACTGCTCGTTGATGTGAACCGCGTTGATGTCTCCCGACGCGCCCGCGAAAAGCAGAATGTCCGCCTCCGTGATGGTCTTGGCGAACCGGGCACTCATGCCCGGTCGCAGGTCTTCGAAATCGTATCCGTTAAGCTCATTCATGATTATTCCGCTTGCTGGGCGCGCATTTGCCCTCTTCTGACGCGTACTGCGCGTTGTGCCGGACGCTAAACTCTGGATGCGGTTAGCCGAGCGCCTGCTCGAGTTCCGGCACGATGGTGAACAGATCGCCAACGAGGCCGTAATCGGCGACACCGAAGATCGGCGCTTCTTCATCCTTGTTGATCGCGATGATGACCTTCGAGTCCTTCATGCCGGCGAGGTGCTGGATCGCACCCGAGATGCCGACTGCGACGTACAGTTGCGGCGCGACGATCTTGCCCGTCTGGCCGAC
>NZ_JACHDL010000053.1:0-14315 GCF_014201055.1 Paraburkholderia sp. CI2 | reverse complement strand
TGGTGTCCATGACGATCTCCCATAAGGAAACAGCCCGATCAGCGTAAGCCGATCGGGCTGTTTCGGTCAGGCTGACCATCTCATTAAAGCCCGCCAAAGCGGGCTTCTTGTGCAGCGGAAACAGGAGGTAGCCCGCCGAAGCGGGCCGACCGGAATTACTGCGCTGCGGGCGCTTGCAGACCCTTGACGGCTGCAGCGAGGCGGCTCTTGTTGCGAGCTGCCTTGTTCTTGTGAACGATGTTCTTGTCGGCGATGATGTCGATGGTCTTCGACGATGCCTTGAAGATTTCGGCGGCCTTAGCGTGATCGCCTGCGTCGATTGCCTTGCGGACAGCCTTGATAGCCGTGCGGAACTTCGAGCGCAGTGCCGAGTTGTGCGAGTTTGCCTTCGCGGCCTGGCGGGCGCGCTTGCGTGCTTGTGCGGAGTTAGCCATGACGGTTCCTTATCCTGTTCCTGTTTCCAGTACCCGGCCTTCAATGATGAGGCGAGGTGCTGCTTCTCGATCCGAACCCTTGGAAGCGATTGCCCAAGGGCGCAAAAGTGTCGAAAAAATCGATCGAACTACGCGAAGGCGGGCCCGTGTTTCAAGGCATCCGGATGTATTGACAGACGGCGCTGCGCCAACCTGAGAACCGCGTCCGAAGACCATTCGAAAACTGAGCAAGCTTCGAAACCGACGATTATAGCAACAAAATCAGGCACGTGACAACGGAAAACACGCGCCGGCGCCACGATGACCGAAGCGGCGTCATGTCGGCGCGTATGTGCTGGCCCTCCTGCGAGGGCACCGATGGAAGGCGGGGGCGCTGCCGGGAAGACCGCAGAAAACAGAAAAAATCGCGCTTTCCGGCCGATCGCGGCGAACGTCCGCGTGGCAAATCGGTCCGAATCGCGTTCTGGCTCGTCGCCCGCATTGGCGGGACCCGTATAATAAGCGCCCCATGAATCTATTACGAGCCCTGCTGACGGTCAGCGGCTTCACGCTGCTGTCGCGCGTGACCGGACTGGCCCGTGAAACGTTGATCGCCCGTGCGTTCGGCGCCAGTCAATACACCGACGCTTTCTACGTCGCCTTTCGCATTCCGAACCTGCTGCGTCGCATTTCCGCCGAAGGCGCGTTCTCGCAGGCCTTCGTGCCGATCCTCGCGGAGTTCAAGAACCAGCAAGGCCACGACGCCACCAAGGCGCTCGTCGACGCGACCTCGACCGTGCTCGCGTGGGCGCTCGCCGTGCTGTCAGTGATCGGCGTGGTCGGCGCGTCGGGCGTCGTGTTCGTCGTCGCGTCGGGCCTCGCGCACGAGGGCCACGCGTACCAGCTTGCGGTCGCGATGACGCGCATCATGTTCCCATACATCATTTTCATCTCGCTGACGTCGCTGGCGTCGGGCGTGCTGAATACGTACAAGAACTTTTCGTTGCCCGCGTTCGCGCCCGTGCTGTTGAACGTCGCGTTCATCGTCTCCGCCGTATTCCTCGCGCCGCGCCTGCAAACGCCGGTCTATGCGCTTGCCTGGGCAGTGATCGTCGGCGGCGTGCTGCAATTCGTCGTGCAGCTGCCGGGCCTCAAGAAGATCGACATGGTGCCGCTCATCGGCCTGAACCCGCTGCGCGCGCTCGCGCATCGCGGCGTAAAGCGGGTGCTCGCGAAGATGGTGCCGGCGATGTTCGCGGTGTCGGTCGCGCAGATCAGCCTGATCATCAACACCAACATCGCGTCGCACATCGGCCCCGGCGCGGTGTCGTGGATCAACTACGCCGACCGGCTGATGGAGTTTCCGACCGCGCTGCTCGGCGTCGCGCTGGGCACGATCCTGCTGCCGAGCCTGTCGAAGGCGCACGTCGATGCCGACTCGCATGAGTATTCGTCGCTGCTCGACTGGGGACTGCGCGTCACGTTCCTGCTCGCCGCGCCGAGCGCGATCGCGCTGTTCTTTTTCGCCCAGCCGCTGACAGCGGTGCTGTTCAACTACGGCAAGTTCGACGGCAATGCGGTCGTGATGGTGAGCCGAGCGCTCGCCGCCTACGGAGTCGGCCTGATCGGCCTGATCCTGATCAAGATCCTCGCGCCGGGCTTTTACGCGAAGCAGGACATCAAGACGCCAGTGAAGATCGGCATCGGCGTGCTGGTCGTCACGCAGTTGAGCAACTACGTGTTCGTGCCGGTGTTCGCGCATGCGGGTCTCACGCTGAGCGTCGGGCTCGGCGCTTGCGTCAACGCGTTGCTGCTATTCATTGGTCTGCGCAAACGTGGCATTTATATGCCGTCGAGCGGCTGGCTCAAGTTTTTCGTGCAGTTGCTCGGGGCGTGCCTCGTGCTCGCCGGCGTGATGCGCTGGCTCGCGATCAGCTTCGACTGGATCGGCATGCATAGCCAGCCGGTCAGCCGCATGGTGTTGCTCGGTGCGTGTCTCGTGCTGTTCGCCGCGCTGTATTTCGGTATGCTTTGGCTGATGGGCTTCAAGTACGCGTATTTCAGAAGGCGAGTGAAGTGATCACCATGTCGCGGGTTCTCGATTATTTCAGTACGCTCGTCGCCGAAGACGAGAGCCTGCCGCTGACCGAGACGGCGCTCTCGATCGCGCAGGATGCCTATCCCGACCTCGATCTGCAGTCGGTGCTCGCCGAGATCGACGAGCTGGTGCTGCGGCTGCGGCGCCGCATGCCCGACGATGCCGACATCCGTCAGAAGGTTGGCATTCTCAACCGTTTCTTTTTCCGCGAACTCGGTTTCGCGAGCAACCTGAACGATTACTACGACCCCGACAACAGCCATCTGAACGTCGTACTCAAACGTCGCCGCGGCATTCCGATTTCGCTCGCGGTGCTCTATCTGGAGATGGCCGAGCAATTCGGCGTTCCGGTGCGTGGGGTGTCGTTTCCAGGCCACTTCCTGCTGCGCGTGACGATGCCCGACGGCGACGTGATGCTCGATCCGACCACCGGTCATTCGCTGTCCGAAGCGCAGATGGTCGAGATGCTCGAGCCGTACGTCGCGTCGGCTGGCGATTCGGTCGGGCGCGCGCTACGCATGCTGCTGCAACCGGCCACGCATCGCGAGATCGTCGCGCGGATGTTGCGCAACCTGAAGGCGATCTATCTGCAGACCGAGCGTTGGCAACGTCTGCTCGCAGTGCAGCAACGGCTCGTCATTCTGCTGCCGGACAATATCGAGGAAGTGCGGGATCGCGGTTTCGCGTATGCGCGGCTCGATTATCTACGGCCCGCGCTCGAGGACCTCGAAAGCTATCTCGGCGATCGCCCCGATGCGGAAGATGCCACCGTGGTCGAGTCGCAGTTGCATGAATTGCGGCAGCGCACGCGGCATGATGGCGGCGAATAGCGACGCGCGTTTTCACGCTGCATAAAACACAAACGCCTGCACATGTCGCACATGCACAGGCGTTTTTCTATCGCCGTATGCAGGCCTTGGCCAAGCATCGGCGACCCGATCGATCGCTAAGCGATCCTCACTTCGGCTGCATGCGGATCGCGCCGTCCAGCCGGATCACCTCGCCGTTCAGCATCGGATTGTCGAAGATCTGCTTGGCGAGCATCGCGTATTCGGCCGGTTTGCCGAGGCGCGGCGGGAACGGCACCATCGCACCGAGCGCGTCCTGCACTTCCTGCGGCATGCCGAGCAGCATCGGCGTTTCGAAGAGGCCGGGGGCGATCGTCATCACGCGGATCGCGTTGCGCGACAGGTCTCGCGCGATCGGCAGCGTCATACCGACCACGCCAGCCTTCGACGCGGAGTAGGCCGCCTGGCCGATCTGGCCGTCGAACGCGGCGACCGATGCGGTGTTGATGATCACGCCGCGCTCGCCGTCGGCGTTCGGCTCGTTCTTCGACATTTGCACCGCGGCGAGCCGGATCATGTTGAACGTGCCGATCAGATTGATCGAGATCGCGCGCGTGAACAGATCGAGCGAATGGGGGCCATCCTTGCCGACGGTCTTCGCGGCCGGCGCGACGCCCGCGCAGTTGACGAGACCGCGCAGCGTACCGAGCTTCGTCGCGGCTTCGACGGCCTGTTGCGCGTCCTCTTCCCGGCTCACGTCGCATTTGACGAAAGCGCCGCCGAGTTCCTTTGCGAGCGCCTCGCCCGCGTCCAGATTCAGGTCGGCGAGGACGACTTTGCCGCCGTTCTCGACGAGCAGGCGCGCGGTGGCAGCGCCGAGCCCTGATGCGCCGCCGGTGATCAGGAACACGTTGTCACGAATTTCCATGTCTTCTCCTTTGCTACGGTTGTTCAGTGCGGTCTCGAGCGAAGCATTTTTCGACGACGATCGATTGTAGCGGCTGTGCTGCGCTGCGGAAAGCGAAGCGGGCGGCGGCATGCAAGCGCTATGGAAACCTAACTGGTTCCGCTGGGCGTTCCCCACCGCTTGCCGCTTTTGGTTTGCGCACCGAGCCAGATAAAAAAACCCGCCCAACGTGGGCGGGTTTTGGTCAAACGAAAACAGCGGTAATGTTTGGACCAAGCCGGCTTACTTCAGCGCGTCGAACGCGCGGGCGCGAATTTCATCGACGCTGCCGAGGCCCGAAATGCGGCGATATTGGGGCGCCTTCACCGAGCTCGACGTATCGCCGTTCTTCGCCCAGCTGTTGTAGTACTCGATCAGCGGCTTGGTTTGCGATTCGTACACTTCCAGACGCTTCTTGACCGTTTCTTCCTTGTCGTCGTCGCGCTGGATCAGCGGCTCGCCGGTCACGTCGTCGATGCCCTCGACCTTCGGCGGATTGAACGTCACGTGATAGGTGCGGCCCGACGCGGGGTGCGAGCGACGGCCGCTCATGCGCACGATGATCTCGTCGAACGGCACGTCGATTTCGAGCACGTAGTCGATCGCGACACCGGCCTGCTTCATTGCTTCGGCTTGCGGAATCGTGCGCGGGAAGCCGTCGAACAGATAGCCGTTCGCGCAGTCCGGCTGCTGCAGACGTTCCTTCACGAGGTTGATGATCAGCTCATCCGTGACGAGCTCGCCGGCGTCCATGAAGCGCTTTGCTTCGAGGCCGAGCGGCGTGCCGGCCTTGACGGCCGCGCGCAGCATGTCGCCGGTCGAAATTTGCGGGATGCCGAACTTTTCCTTGATGAAGTTGGCCTGAGTGCCTTTGCCGGCACCCGGTGCACCCAACAGGATCAAACGCATGGATATCTCCAGATCTATGTGAATTCTTTGTTGACGCGGCATGCTTCCCGGCGATTCTCGCAGGTTCCGCATCGGCTACCGTTGGCTACCTCGCGCTGCACGTCGAATACGACGGCGCTGCAAGATCCGCACGGCGCGGCCGGGATAACCCGAGTGTCGCCTGCGCTGGGAGGCGCGCATAACCGTTCGATTATGCCACGGCTTCCCGCGCTCAAGACCCGAATAAGGCCCGTACGCGCGCGAGATCGGCGGGGGTATCGACCCCCGCCAACGGTACGTCTTGCGTGACGAGGACCGCGATGCGCTCGCCATGCCACATCGCGCGCAGTTGTTCGAGCGCTTCGACCTGCTCGATCGGCGAGATCGCGAGGCTCGGGTACGTGCGCAGAAATTTCGCGCGATACGCGTACAGGCCGATGTGCCGGTATACGACGGCGGGCGCGGCCGGCGTCGGCATCGACGCGACGTTGGGCCAGTGCGGTTGCCATGCGTCGCGCGCCCACGGGATCGGCGCGCGCGAGAAATACAGCGCGACGCCGCGCGCATCGGGCACGACCTTGACGACATTCGGATTGAAAATTTCGGCGGGATCGGTGATCGGATGCGCGGCCGTCGCGATCGCGCAGTCGCTCGTCGTTGCCAGATGCGCGGCGACGCCGCGCACGAGCGCCGGGTCGATCAGCGGCTCGTCGCCCTGCACGTTGACGACGATCGTGTCGTCGCTCCAGCCGAAACGCGTCGCCACTTCCGCGAGACGGTCGGTGCCCGACGGATGGTCGGCGCGCGTGAGTACCGCGTCGAAGCCGTGGTCTCGCGCCGCGTCGAGCACTTCCTGCGCGTCCGACGCGACCAGCACCTGTTGCGCGCCCGATTCGCGCGCGCGCTCCGCGACGCGCACGACCATGGGTTTGCCGCCGATGTCCGCGAGCGGCTTGTTGGGCAGACGCGTCGACGCGAGGCGGGCCGGCACGACGGCGATAAACGGATGAGGGGTGGTGTGGATCATCGGATCAGGAACGGACGGCGATCAGGCCGGAGGAAGAGGCTGCGCGCGCGACGCTCACGCAGGGTCGGACATGAGCCGGAGCGGCGAAAACGGCTGCGGATCGATATTGGAGCGCATGCGGGGAGGGGGCGGCGGCATCGATGAGGCCTGCCTTGACCCGCGCGCGAGCGAGACGTCGCGGCGCCTCGGTGCCGCGACCCGGCGGGTCAGGCGACCGAGCCTGGATTCAGATCGACCGGCGTGCCTTCGACGGTCTGCCGCGCTTCATCGACGAGCATCACGGGAATGCCGTCGCGGATCGGATAGGCGAGCTTGTCCGCGTTGCAGATCAGTTCCTGCGCGGCGCGGTCGTAGCTGAGCGGGCCCTTGCAGATCGGGCAGACGAGGATTTCAAGCAGGCGAGCGTCCACGGACTTTCTCCACAACTAATGCAGTGAGGCGGTGATCAAGCGCGGCTTCGACCGGGACTACCCAGATGCGCGCGTCGTGCCAGGCCCCCAATTTTACCGCATCCTTTTCCGTAATCAGGATCGCGTCGGCGTCGGCGTCGGTGAACGGATTGCGCTCGAACGCGTAGTGGTCGGGCAGCGCGCGCGTCGTGGGCGCGAGGCCGGCCGCGCGCACTGTCGCGAAAAAGCGTTCCGGCGCGCCGATGCCGGCCGCGGCCAGCACGCGTTGACCGGCGAATTGCGCAAGCGGGCGGCGCAGTGCGGGATTGTCGAGATGCCACGCGTCGGCAGGGGCGAGCTGCAGTGCGAACGTGTTCGGCCACGCGGGCAGCGTGCGCGCGTACGGATCGTTGATCAGCGTCGCGTCGCGGCGGCGCGACAGCGGCTCGCGCAGCGGTCCGGCCGGTAGCAGGAAACCGTTGCCGCCGAGCCGGTGATCGAACACGACGAGTTCGACATCGCGCGCGAGGCGATAGTGCTGCAAGCCGTCGTCGCTGACGATCACGTCGACGTCGCGATGCGCGGCGCACAGCGCCTGCGCGGCGGCGACGCGGTCCGGACAGACCCACACGGGTGCGCCGGTGCGGCGCGCGATCAGCAACGGCTCGTCTCCGCCGACCCGTGCCGACGAACCGGGCGTGACCTGGGTCGGGGTGCTCACGCGCGCGCCGTAGCCGCGCGACACGATGCCGGGCGTTAAGCCCGCAGCGCGCAACGCTTCGACGAGCGCGATGACGGTCGGCGTCTTGCCAGTGCCCCCGACCGTCACGTTGCCGACCACCACCACCGGCACGCCGACGCGCACCGATTTGAGCCAGCTAAGCGAAAACGCGGCGCGGCGCGCGGCCGCGACTGCGCCGAACACGCAGGCGAGCGGCGTCAGCGCCCAGGCGAGCGGTCCACGTTGCTGCCATTCGCGCGAGAGGCGCGCTCCGAGACGGTCGCTGAGTTCGCTCATGGGCGGGTTGCGAGCACGGACTGCGCGCCGTGCGCACTACGCGGGGTCAACATCAACGCGGTTCTCCGGGCAATCGAATGCGAATACGGGTCGAAAAATGAGGTGCGAGCGGCGCGGCGAAAGGGCCCGCGCCCAGTGGCCTCGGGCCGGGCAAGCTCTCCGCCGCGCTGCGCGATCGACATACCGTCGAACCCGGCACTGTAGCGCGCGGGCGTCCCGCCCGGCAAGTCGCGTAAGGTCCAACGCACGCCGCTCCACGCTATGTGCGGTTGCTCACAGTCTGTGGATAACTTTGTGGAGAACCTGCCGTCCGATCGTCCCGAAGGGCCGTTCCGTGCGCTTTGGATCGTAGTACTCGCTCGCTATCGAGATGCAAACGCCATATAAATCAAGGCTCTGCCAGGAATTTATTGACGTTGGCGGGCGTTCTGGCGGAATTCGTCAGGCGGTTCCCGCCATGTGGACACTTTTAACAATCCTGCGATTCCGGCTGGACGCCGCTCTTCGCTCGGTCTATCGTCTGTCCGGCCAGCGCTATTTATTCCTTGCATGAACCCCGAAAATCCTTTTGCTTCTGCGGCCACACCTGGCGGTGAGGTCGTCGTTCCCGTCTCCGCGCTCAATCGCGCGATCGGCACGATGCTTGAACGCTCGTTTCCACTCGTTTGGGTCGCGGGTGAAGTGTCGAACTTCACGCGCGCCGCGAGCGGCCATTGGTACTTCTCGATCAAGGACGCACAGGCGCAGATGCGCTGCGTGATGTTCCGCGGTCGAGCTCAGTACGCCGAATTCATGCCGCGCGAAGGCGATCGCATCGAAGTGCGCGCCCTCGTCACGATGTACGAGCCGCGCGGCGAACTGCAGCTAAATGTCGAAGCGGTGCGCCGCACCGGCCAGGGGCGTCTGTACGAAGCGTTTCTGCGGTTGAAGGCGCAACTCGAGGCCGAGGGGCTGTTCGCCGCCGAGCGCAAGCGCGCGCTGCCGACGCATCCGCGCGCGATCGGTATCGTCACGTCGTTGCAGGCGGCCGCATTGCGCGATGTGCTGACGACGCTGTCGCGTCGCGCGCCGCATATTCCGGTGATCGTTTATCCGGCGCCGGTGCAGGGCGCGGGCGTCAGCGCGAAGCTCGCGGCGATGGTCGAGGCGGCTGGCGCGCGCCGCGAGGTCGACGTGCTGATCGTGTGTCGCGGCGGCGGCTCGATCGAAGATCTGTGGGCGTTCAACGAAGAAGTGCTCGCGCGCGCGATTGCGGAAAGCGTCATACCCGTGGTGAGCGGCGTCGGTCACGAGACCGATTTCACGATTGCCGATTTCGCCGCCGACGTACGTGCACCGACGCCGACCGGTGCCGCCGAACTCGTCAGTCCACAGCGCGTCATGCTGCTGCGCGAACTCGATCATCGGCACGCGACGCTCGCGCGCGCGTTCGGCCGCATGATGGAGCGGCGCGCGCAGCAGCTCGACTGGCTGGCGCGCCGGCTCGTGTCGCCCGCCGAGCGGCTCGCTCGGCAGCGCACGCATCTGCAGCAGTTGCGCGTTCGGCTCGCGTCGGCGGGCGCGCGGCCGGTGCGCGACGCTCGTGCGCGATTTTCGCTGCTGCAGATGCGCTGGCAACGCTGGCGTCCGGATCTCGCGGCCGAGCGCACGCGCGTCAACGTGTTGGCGCAGCGTCTGAATGCGGCGCTATCGCGCCGGCATGAACGACAGGTCGCGCGCATCGACATGCTCAGCGCGCGACTCGAAGTGCTGAGTCCACAGCGCACGCTCGAGCGCGGTTATGCGGCCGTGCTCGATGCGCAAAGCGGTCGGGCGATTCGCACGCCGTCGTCGCTGAAACCTGGACGTCGTCTGACGATGCATCTCGCCGAAGGCTCGGCCGATGTCGCGCTCGCCGACGTGCAGGCGCGTCTGACCGACGGTTTCTGACGTTTCGCCGGTGGGCGCGTGACGCCTGTTTACTGTCTTCCGACGAGCCGGGCACGCGCCATGCGCGCCCTTCTCAAGGGCCTTGCGCACGGCGTGTTCGACATGCCGGACATAAAGGCCGTTGGTTTGCGGGGTTATTCCAACTCGCCTACAATCGAGTGCTCGATAGCGTCATCCGCAGACTCCCCACAACAGATACAGAGAAGGAAAGCACCATGGAACATACGCTCCCGCCGCTGCCATTTGCGAAAAACGCGCTCGCTCCGCACATGTCGGAAGAGACGCTCGAGTTTCACTATGGCAAGCATCACCAGACCTATGTGACCAACCTGAACAATCTGATCAAGGGCACCGAGTTCGAGAACCTGTCGCTGGAAGAGATCGTCAAGAAGTCGTCGGGCGGTATCTTCAACAATTCGGCTCAGGTGTGGAATCACACGTTCTTCTGGAACAGCCTGTCGCCGCAAGGTGGCGGCGCACCGACCGGCGCGCTGGCTGACGCCATCAACGCGAAGTGGGGTTCGTTCGACAAGTTCAAGGAAGAGTTTGCGAAGACCGCGGTCGGCACGTTCGGCTCGGGCTGGGCATGGCTCGTGAAGAAGGCTGATGGTTCGCTCGACCTCGTGTCGACGAGCAACGCCGCCACGCCGCTCACCACCGAGGCGAAGGCTCTGCTGACGATCGACGTGTGGGAGCACGCTTACTACATCGACTATCGCAATGCGCGTCCGAAGTTCGTCGAGGCGTACTGGAACATCGTCAACTGGGACTTCGCAGCGAAAAACTTCGCTTGAGATTGCCTGTTCCGTGACAATAAAGTTTGGAAAACGGGCAAGGTGCCGCGCAATAGACTTTGGAAACTGTAGGTGATATGTAAGCCCTCCGTTGGAGGGCTTTTTTGTGACCGTCTTTCGTCGGGCAGAGTTCGGCCAGCTTCTGCCGCTCGCCCGCACCATATAGCGCACACTCGAACGGCTGGTCCGCTCCGAAACCCGCCCGATGCTCAACGCGAGCATCTCGGCCTTCCCCGTGGCCTCCTGCGGCGGTTCGCCTTGGCGTATGAAAGCGACGCGGAACTGCGGATAAGTGAATCCTTTCGGCCACAGGGCCGCGATGGCAACAGGAGTGATGCCGGACACTCATTCTTCGGTGCATCTCGGCGTTTTGAGTAGACAATCTTGTGATTGACCGCCGTAAAGACGGTGATGCCACCACCCAGCATCCACATCACCGCTAACGTCAGCGAGAAAAATGACAGCAGCTCGAGGACAGTCATGCTAGCGCTCCCTTGACCCTTGACCAACCGAATCAAACGGAAGTGAACGGGCGACACGGGGCCAACTGAGGGGCGCTCGCTAGCGACGCTATGCAGTTTCTTCGGTGCCTCCTCCCGATATCATCAGCCTGATAAGCGACGACTCTCCGGTTGCAGGAGGATCTTCCTGATGACGTAATGAACCGGCACGCCGCTCGGCGGAAGGCACATGATGACTTGTCCGCAACGCGCACCCAACAGTGCGATGCCCGTCGGCGAGAGAACGGACAGTCGCCCACGCTGATAGTCGGCCTCGCGCGGGTAAACCAGCGTCCATTCATGCGTATCAGTGCCGTCGGTGGTCGTACATTCGACCGTTGTATTCATCGTGACGACGTCCGGTGGTATCTCGGCGGAATCGACAAACAAGGCTGTCGCTTCCATGGCGTCCAGGAGGGCGCGCTGCGTCGGTGACACCCTCGGCAGGTGCGCACATTCCCGGAGTCGTTCCATGTCGGATTCGGACACGACCGGCTGGCCTTCCATGCGGCCGGTTATGGCCGTGATCGAAATGTTTTTGGCAGACAACATGTGTGCCTCCGGCTGGAAAACAGGTTACAGATATCCGCGCAATCGCGGTCATTCCATACGTCGAGCCACGAACCGTCCAGGAAAATGAGCCGATCGATGGTTCCCAAATGTTGTATATCGAGCAACGCGCTCCGGTTGACGAACGCACCGGGTCGATCGTCAGGAAAGACGACCTGCATCAGGGGAGCGAAGCGCCGGGTTATCTCGGTGAAGCTCGCCTCACTAGACGGTTCCGTCACGTCAAGCCAGTAGACAAGCGCCGCCGTTGGACTTCCTGCCTTCCGAGCAATAAAACGGAGTGTTTTTTCGCCTGACGATTCATTCATGATCACCTGCCCGGTTAGTACGCTCCTCTTTCAAAAGCAGTTCGGCGCTGCTTGCCGGGCTTGCCGATGCGACGCGCTGTGGGGCGACTTTCGTAAGCCGGTGGTCGACCCATATCCGTCCCCATCGGATCGCGTACTGCAAGGCCTGCGCTGGGTCGTAGAAATAATCCAGCGCATGGAAGCAGCGCTGTGTCGGGCAGCCCGGCCCTTCGATCACAAGATGGGCCGCGTGCAACGCACTCTCCACGGGTTCTGCTCGCGCCGTCAAACGGTAGCCCTGATGTTCAGCCTGATAGCTCACAGAGCCGATGCGCCTGCTTTGCGAAACGTTCCACTGCGAGGCCAAATTCTGGCCACTGATTGTGACGGAGCGTTCCTGCCTGACCGTTGGCGTCTCATTCAGACGTTTTGTTTGCGTTCTCATGGCTTCTCGATCCTTCGAAGACGATCCGATTCCGCCGCTGTTCGGTCGCGCGGCTAAAGACCTGCGAACAGGCAGCGCAACGGATCTCGAGTTTGTTCGGCACGCGGGCGGACGCCCATCACGCAAGTCGTGATGGAGTACCGTCGGTGGTCAACAGAAAGATGGTGAGCCCGGCTCTCGCTTTACTGACTTTTGGTTTATGCGGAGAGCCGGGCAGAAGGAAGTGCTGACTTATCCGCGCGGCTAGCGCGGTTCCGTGTGGGCTTCAAGGCCTCGGATTTTCGATGCCCGCCAGTACGCGCCCCAGCTAATGCAGGAATGCCGAAAAAGGCGAGGCGAGAACTCGGGATGAAAAGCATGACTATGACCTCGAGTCAGTGACCAGGGGGTAATCAAGAATGCAGCAGGCCTCCCTATTAGAGCGTACCTGTTAGCATTTTGCAAGGTTCGTTGGCGTCATCGTCGTGCGGCATTGAGATGCAAAGACAAATCGGCAAGCACGGCCTGCAGATCGTGCCGATCTTGTCGGTATAACTTCGAGGCATTCGCCGCGCACGTAAACAGCAGCGCTATAGCGTGGTCGATCGCTCCACTATCATGACAGACGGCGCATTCGCGGGCGATTCGACAGGACAAACGTGATGTTGACCATCGCTTTCGGGCCACGATTCGGATGCTACGAACCGAGTCGCTGCTCGATCCGCTCTAGGCGCGGTCTTAACGCACGTAAAGTCCCTTTCTTGCCGCGCCCCAATACCGGCTGCCGTAAATCGCAATACGGTCACAGGCAACGCGCGCCCCTTGAAACGCCGGGTAAGACGGCGGAGCCGTCTGTGAGAGTGTGAGTTTGCTGATGCAGGAAGCGCGTCCAGCTGGATGTCACAACCGTTAGCTTTTCCAGATTGCTGACGCAGAACCCGGCTCGCCCTAATGTCGGCAACGGGCGAACTGGTGTCCTCGGAACTCCGACGTAGACGACCGGACCACTCTGTTAGCTGCCCGTGGATGCGCGACCGCGTCACCGGCAGCAGTGGGTCGAGGGCGTGTGAATACGCAAAAGTACTCGGTTTTCGGGTGTCGTTTTACCCTTACCGAGTCACCGTCAAGTCAATACAGCGCAATCTGGCGGCCCGACTTTCTCGAGCGTCGCGTTCAATCTGCGTTTTCACACGCCCTGGGTCGACTTGAGCCGGTCGCCGTCGCCGGCATCGTCCGTTCGACAGCCCGGCCTGACTGGGTCCAGGTTACACGGTCGCAGGGACATGGCTAGAAAGATTCTCTTCTTCTCTCAATGGCTGTATTTCGGCCACCAAGTCGCCTTATGCAAATCAAGCCGCTGCAATGGATCTGACAGCGCGAGTTGAGGATTTTATTTCCAGTCCGAACGAAATAAAAACGTCAAGTCGCCTCAGTCCGAATTAAAGGTGTCACTTCGCATCGCGCGGCTTGAAATATGTCGCAATGCATTGATTTGTCAAGAAATTCCATTGCAATAAGGCCGCTTGTTAAAAAGCTGAAGGAAGTCTTCCCAGAAAATTGCATGGGCTCGTAACCGATGCACCTGGGAAAGTACAACACATTGAAGATCGCCTATTCAGACTGCGTAGTTGGCGCTGCACCGTCCGACACCTCATTTCCCTTCGCGCGCATGCATTCCAGGTACGCGAGATAGTATCTTTGCTGCACATTCAGTTGTGCCCGTGACACGTTGGCATCGCTCTGAGCGCGAGTGTCCACGCCGCGCGCCAGCTGCTCTCTCGCATACTGTTTGCACTGCGCATCGTCCCGCAGAAAGACGGTGAATGGCTTGTCGCGCCCCGGCTTCACAGCTACCGCCGGCCCAATTGGCTGCGACACGCATCCGGTGACAACCCCGGAAATCGTTACGGCAATCTGGACTCGGCAGAGAATACTCACGGCGTCCGTCCTTATCCGAAGCTCAAAAAGCATCTGTAGCCCAGTACACGCAATAGTGATAGCAGGACCATCAACATTGCAAGTCCCCTGGCTGCCATATCCGGGGCCCTGCCAGCCGATATTGACCCATCACCGCGTGCGGGCTCTTTCCGGCCATCAAGGGACACTCGTTTGACTTGTGGTGGCGACATTCGACCGGCCGTTGCACTGGGGCGGATTCAACCGGTGGATGCAATAGTTTGCTGGAATCGTTCGGCGGGCGTCTCGTAGTCCAGTGTCTTTCTTGGACGCTCGTTCAGTCGTCTT
>NZ_JACHDL010000052.1:0-14694 GCF_014201055.1 Paraburkholderia sp. CI2 | reverse complement strand
TCCAGACCCGGGTCGTCGATGCGCGCGGCCAGATCTTCGAGCGAGGTAAATACCACGGCACGCCCTTCGTGTTCGAGCAGTTCGGGAGTAGCGGCGGCCACGCGTGAATGTCGGCATCGTCGATCACGGTCGCGACGGCCACTTCGCTTTGCGCGCGCGCCATGTTGTGCGCACGGCAGATGAGCGACGTGTTTGCTGTACGAAGGCGAAGTCGCTTCGATGGAGGCGTGCTATCCCGGTGCCAACCAGACATAACGCAGCGACGGCAAGTCGTCGTGGCCGCCTTTGTCAGCGGGTTTTGGGGCGAAGCCCGAGTGTGATGGCAGCATGGCGCCCGACCGTTAGTTGCGCATCCGACAGGAAGACGTGCGGTCATCTGCGCCAACGTATCGGAGGCCGCAGTTCGGCGCGAAGCGGACGAAGTTCGCCGGTCGGATGGCTTTACACTTGTGTCTCGTCATCCCTTGCCGAGCGGCGGCCGACTCGGGAATCCCGCCATATTGCTTAGCTGGGCCAGTTCATTCGCCGCCTCGCGCAGCAGCATCGAGTACTCGTGAATCTTCTCGGTCGTCAGCCGCACCCGCGGACCGGCCAAACTGATGACGCCGACGCAACGCGAGCCGCTCACCACGGGCACCGCCACCGCTGACATGCGTGGGGCAAACACCTCGTCGATCATCGCGTAGCCACGCACGCGCGCAGCGTGCAGGAAGCCCAGCAGCGCCTTGAGCGTCGTCGGCGCATTGGGTCCAAACTCATTGGGCTGTCCAAAACCCTGCTTCAAAACCAGTGCCGCCGCCTGTTCGTCAGTCATTGTCATCAGCCATGCGTGTCCGGTCGACGTGCATGAAAGTCGTGCTGCCTGGCCCATGTCAGGATCGTAGCGAAAGCCGATGCGCTGTCCGTCCGCCTTCCCCACCCAGATGATTGCTTCGCCGTCCACCAACGACAGCCGCGCCAGTTCACCTGTCTGCGCAGCGACGCGTTCGATGATCGGCTGGGCGATATCCGCGATGCCCGTCAGGCTCAGGAATTCCAGCCCGTTCGACGTCATACGCATTGTCAGAATGTAGCGGCTGTGATCGACCAGTTGCCTGACATAGCCGCCTTCGATGAGCTCGGCGAGCACGCGGTGGCACGTGCTGCGGGGCAGGGACAAAGCGTCGGCAATCGCCAGAAGACCCGCGCCTTCGGCTTGCGTCGCCAGGAAATCAAGAATTCTCAGGCCGTTTTTGAGCGACATTTCGCGTGATTTTCATTATGCGCAATGCAGTTCCGGTGCGGAACGCCTCGCTTTCTGAGCGCAAACAATAGCACTTGTTCGTCGCCAGATACGAACGGTTCGACATATGAGGAATTCAGGAGACAACATGTCATTTTTTGCTGATTCAGGCCTTGCCGCGGAACAACAGTCCGCGCAGGCTCACTTGATGGCGCGTCGGGCGGTGGCAGGCGCAACCGTCGGAACGGCACTCGAATGGTTCGACTTCGCGCTGTATGGTGTGGTCGCGGCCACGATCTTTCCAAAGCTGTTTTTCCCATCGCTGGACCCGACCGCCTCGCTGCTCGCGTCGTTGGCTAGTTTCTGGGCAGGGCTGGCCGCACGCCCGCTAGGCGCGGTGATCTGCGGGATGCTCGGGGACCGTTGGGGACGCCGCAAACTGATGCTTATCACCGTGTCGGTAATGGGAGCTTCATCGTTCCTGATGGGGCTGTTGCCCACTTACCACCGGGTTGGCATCCTCGCGCCGACGTTGCTGGTGACACTGCGCATCATCCAGGGATTCGCGCTTGGCGGCGAGTCGACGGGCGCGCAACTGATGGCGGTCGAGCATGCGCCTGCTAACCGACGCGGTTTGTATTCGGGCCTGCTTGGCATCTGCTCGCCACTCAGCCAGATTCTCGCCAACTTCTCGCTCTTTACACTGGCCGCGTTGCTTTCATCGGACGACTTCGACTCCTGGGGATGGCGAGTCCCGTTCCTCGCAAGCTTTGTGCTGGTGCTGCTGGGCATCTACATCCGCAGGAAGGTTAGCGAGACACCCGCCTTCGAGGCGCTCAAGAGGACTGCCGTTCCCACACGCGCTGCCAATCCGCTAGGCACCGTTTTCAAATATCACTGGCGCACCGCGCTTCGCCTGACGCTGTTCTTCTGTGGCCCGGCCGCACTGTTTTATCTGATCGTGGTTTTCTCGCTCAGCTATCTGACGAAACACCTCGGCGTACCAAAGCAGACCGGTTTCATGCTGCTGATGGTTGCGAATGTCTGTGCCATCGCGGGAGCGCTGGCGGGCGGTTATCTGAGCGATCGGATCGGACGCAAACGTGCGCTGATGATCGGCTCGTTCTGCACGCTGATCTGCTGCCTGATCTACTTTCCGATTCTCAACCAGAACTCGATCGCCATGACGATGGCCGTGATGGGCGCCTTCCTCGGCTTCACACAGTTCCAGAGCGGCATCCAGCCGGTGTGGTTCGCCGAGTCATTTCCGACCGATGCGCGCTACACGGGGTCCGCACTGTCGTACTCGGGAGCCAACCTGCTCACCGGCGGCCCGATGCCAATCGTCGCCGTGGCGCTGCTCAATGCCTTTAACGGTTCCCCTTGGGCCATCGTAGCGGTCTGCGGCTCGCTGAACCTGATCTCCTTCCTGATGATCGCAATATCCCGGGAAACCAGAGACACGGCCCTGGAACGCTCTTCTACACACTGACACCATGACTCGCAAACTCTACATCCTCAATGGCTCCAACCTGAACATGCTGGGCGCGCGGGAGCCTCATCTTTATGGCAGCACTACGCTGAAGGACATCGAACAGAACTGCCTCGCGCTGGCCGACGCCCTCGAGTTCGACTGCGTATTCCGACAAACGAACAGCGAAGGCGAGTTGATCGACTGGATCCAGGAAGCGTTCTTGCAGGACGCCGCGCTGATCATCAATCCAGCCGGCTTTTCATTCGGTCGGATTCCGGTGCTCGACGCAGTCAAGCTCATCCGCCGACCAGTAGTGGAATTGCATATCACCAACATCCACCGACGCTCGGAGGAATATCGTCACTCGACGATTTCGGTGGCCGCTACCGCGGTAATTTGCGGGGCTGGCGCAAACGGATACTTGCTAGCAATCCGCGCGATTGACGATCTGTGGGGCAACCAGACCTGAGCCGGCTCCTCGATTCATGAAGCACGCGGGCTCCTCGATGGAGCCCGCTTCGGCCGCAGCACCGGCTTACTCTGCGACGCTATCCTACGCGGCGGCACGAATGAGCCGTGTCTCCCGTGCCGTGATCAGATGGCCCGATGCCTTGAGAGAGGCGGGGAAATCCGGATGCGTATCGCGTGCAAGGCACCGTCGTTCGTAGTCTGCCAGATCGTCATACCCCCACAGGTGGGTGAACTGGTTCTGCGGCCCGACCAGACTGGTCCAGAAACCGAGCGGATGTCCAAGCGTCTCGAGCAGGATTGGCATGGCGAGCCTGTCAAACACGTCGAGAAACTCGGGCATCTTGCGCAGCGCGATCGTGTAGACCCGGAAATCCAACAGGGGCTTTGCCAGATAGATGGGGCGGGTGCTCATGCGTACACCTTCTCTTTGGAGGTCATGGTTTTGGTGGCGATCGCGTTACCGGTGAGCCCGGACCGCTGGCTGACGGTGGCGTTCACGCGCGACCCGCGCTGGTTGTAACTTTCGCGACTAGTCCCCGAACGGGTTGCCGGTGTCCTTCACTTCGGTACTTAGGTTGTATTCCGCACGCATGGCCTTGAGTACGCCCTCGATGTCGCGCTCGAAGCCGATCGCGTTACCGAAGTGGGTCATGTTCCAGTTGCAGCCTGTCTTGTCAGCCTCTTGCAATTGCGGCCGCGGCACGCGAATCTTCACGCCATCCTCGACGATTTCCTGCAGTCGATGGATTCGCCGACTGACCTCCTGCTGAAGCTGCGAGGCATTAAGCGTCTTGCGTATCATCCAGGTCTCCTCCCGGTTGCTCGAGCCAGTCTAACGCAAGTGAGGCGTTTCGCGACCTGGCGCTGAAATGCGAAGCGTCAGAGAGAAAGCAGGCGTATTGGTTCGTGGGGGTGCGTCAGCCAGCGCCGACGCGCGCGAAAGTCTGGCGGCTTCAGACGACGTTGGTTGTGCGTCGCACCACACATTCGTTCGCTCTTTCTCTGTCGCCGGCCTGGATTGTTTCCCCGATAGCCAGACATACGGATTACGAGGAACATAGGCATGCGCTAAAGGTTGCCAACGTGTAAAACCGGTGGGGGTAAGCATGGGACAACTCGACTTCAGTACCTTCGAGCACGAAGGTTGGGAGCGGGTCGCGCAGGCCTATCATGAGTATTTTGGTGATTTGACCGCCCAGTCGAACCAGGCCATGCTCGAAACCCTCTGCATTCGGCGGGGAGCCCGTTTTCTCGACGTCGCCTGCGGCCCGGGCTACCTCGCGGCGGCCGCCGCGCGCAGCGGCGCGGATGTCGCCGGGGTGGATTTCTCGGTCGCGATGGTCGACAAGGCGAGACGCGTCTTTCCGGCACTTGAGTTCCGCGTCGGCGACGCGGAGGATTTGCCATTTCCCGACGCAAGCTTCTCGGCAGTGGGGATCAGCTTCGGAATGTTGCACTTTGCGCACCCCGAGCGCGCGCTCGCGGAGGCGTTTCGTGTACTGCAACCTAACGGCAGAATCGCCTTCACGGTATGGGCGACACCGAACAAGGCGGTTGGCTTCGGCATGGTATTGAAGGCAATCGAGGAGCACGGGACGACCGACGTACCCGTCCCGCCGGGACCACCCTTCTTCCGATTCAGCGATTGGGAGGAATCGAAGCGCCTGTTGCTCGATGCCGGGTTCGTCCAACCGGAGGTGCGGGAGTTGGACCTCACGCTCGTGCTTCGTGCTCCCAATACACCTTTTCATGCACTCCTGCGTGGTGGCGTGCGGGTTTCCGCGTTGCTACACGCGCAGACGCCGGCGGCGCTAGCGTCTATTGAACGGGCCGTCGCACACGAGGCGCAGGCGTATCGCAGCGATACGGGGGACCTCAGGCTTCCGATGAGCTGCGTTCTGGCTTCCGCACTCAAGCCTTAGGGCGAGCGGATTGACTCAACTCAACTAGACCGTCGCGGCGAGCTTGAATTCATCGAACCTGGCGACTGGTGGCGATAGTTCCTGGACTTCCAGACGGTCCACCAGAGCTGCATGCGCACCGTCAACCAGCCAATGGCAGATTCGCTCGAGTTCTTCAGCGTGTCCTTGCAACACAGCCTCGACCGAACCGTCCATCCGGTTGCGCACCCAACCCGTGATGCCTCGAGCCGTGGCCTCGTCGATGCAAGCCTGCCGGTAACCTACCCCCTGCACGTGACCATATACCCTGACCAGTCTGGTCCGTAAATCGGTATCGAACTGTGGCGTCATGATGCACGTAACTCCAGGTCGGATAAGACGCAGCGCAATTGCCTCTGGTCGCTGTCGCTGTCAGTCCGGAAGCAAAAGCTCTGCTCGACACGAATCGCAGGTTCGACAGTCAACCTCCGCGCACCTCGTCGGTTTCGCCTGCCGAGTCTGTCGCCTCCCAATCCGCCTTCGTCGTTGCTGCTGGCGTCACCGGCTTGATACGTGTCCACCACGCGGTATTTGCCGGTGCATGGAAGCGGAACTGCGTGCTCCATGCCGCCCAGAACTCCCGCTGTGCGGCCTGGGACGTCGGGAGAACAAAACCTAACTTCTCAGCGAGTGCCGGAAGATAAAGGTCAAACGCTGATTTGACAACGTCGCCCCAGCTTCTTGCCTCAAGAATCGCAAGCCGATACGCAATTGCCGCAATGGCGGCCGCAATCGCAGCGTTCTGAAAAAGATCCGCCAACAGGTCATTACCGGCCAGTCCGTCGGCAAGCCAGATGTCAATCGCTCGCACCAAGGTAAAGATGGACGTAAAGGTACCCAGGACGACGAGTCCGACCAGAAAGTCAACTGGAGCTCTCGCATCCGCAATGATTGCCTGATAGTCCTTTGGGATGACTGCAAGAAGACGCGGCCATACGAATATGCTGTCAACCTTATAGACTTCGCTCGAGTAACCCTCGAATGCACGCAACGTGTTCCCAAAGGCCGTAGGAAGAACGAGATTTTCATACCGGGGGAAATCACGGGCGTTCCGCTCCTGGTTGCGGTACAGCCTCGCCCTTACGGTGGCTAGGTTCGATTCAGCCTTTCTGTATTCCAACGATTCCTTTGAGGCTTTAAGCCGCTCGATCGTACTGTTCTCTGTAGCGAGTTCCGTACGGAGGCGTTCTATGAGGTCCAGCTGACGATTGCGGCGATTTCGCTCATCGCGCTTCCATGCCTCGCGATTGAATGGCCATTTGTATCCTTCGAGAACCTGATAAAACCAGTTGTTCAATACCAACAGGATCAGCGATAGGACCCATACGATGATGAGGAAAGAGAACAGGCTTCCAACCTTGTCGCTGTCCGAGGTCGCTTTGTGTAGCAAATCGCAAAATGCCGGGATATCGGCGTTTGCCGCGAGAAAGCCTGTAAAGCCAAGCAGGGCCGGCAAAAAGAAGCCGAGGATAAATGCTTTGTCCAGCAGTTTCGATAGGCCCGAGAGCATCGGAGATTATCCCTTGGCAAGTTCAGCGACGCACTGGCGGTGGGTTGTCGTCATCTGGGTCCTGCTGCGACTGTCCCGGAAGACCTCCGAATTGAAGAGCCCGGTGAACCGCATTCAAATCGATGCTTGCGAGTTTGCTCGGCGGCGTTGCTGAGCCGGAGTCGTCTACAAGATGCTGATAGAGGAAATCGACAACCGCACTGAGGGCATTGAGGGCGCTCGCGTAATCTCGTGCAATCGCCAGGTCGTGGACTTCTACGGCCCGCCTCATTACCAATTCGCGTAGCGGTTCCGGTGCTGATTCGTATTGGCGAGCAAACGCGGCGTTCCGTTTGATTTCTTCAAGCCGGTCGATCGCTTTTGAGGCACTGCGGCGGCTCTGCCCCCTAGGTACATGCGTGGCGCTGCGCCCGACCACTTTTGTCAGCAGTTCGACGATTTCACGAGATGAGTTTTCTTTCATCCTGGCTCTCCAAGGGGAAAACACACTCGCCTCCCCGGCCCCGCCCGGTCGTCAATGCTCGAACCGTTACTCGATGTTAGTACAGCTGTTCGGTAGGAGGAAACAGTATATCGGTGCGCACGCCACAGAAGTGTCACGTGGACTTCGCAACAAGTGAACTATCGCCGGGTTCCTCGCTGCCTCGCACATACGGTTGTTCGAGCGAGCGGCACAGGACAATCCCTGAACGCTTGCCGGGCAATGTTCAGGAACATGCGGGCGCAATTCTCCGCAGCGAAATGTTGGTTTCGGACCGTCACTGTCCGGTCAAAGTGTAGGGCGAGTCCCACCACCGAGTCCACGTCGCCACTGTCACGCGAGCATTCAACGCCTACGCAGCCGGTTAGCGGCACGCTTGCCTGACAGCCCCTCCGTCGGCACGGTCTTTGCGTCCAGAAACTGCGTCAACCGGAGATAGCCATGATGCGATGTTTTGCGGACTTCGCTCCCAAGCAAGCGCTGCGCGGCAGTGCAGCCGTACTTGCTGCCACCTTACTCCTAACAGCATGCGGGACGGGAATGGCGGCATTCGCCGGACTGCTTCCGAAATCCGACGGGGTAGCGACCGCAGTGACCGCTACGCCGTTGGTCGAACTGCAGACCACGATGACGAATCTAATCGAATCCGGTTACGAGGACATTTCCGCAGCTGCTGACTAAGCTCGCCCGCAAGCTCGGCGGTGCCGCGCCGCGCCACGTGATATCACTGTCGGAACCGACTTCACCGTTCATCAGGTGTTGAACACGGTTCGTCTTCAACTCTGTTCTCTGCCATTAGCTATGCTTCTCTCTGTGTCTTGCGCCCGCCGCGAAGCACAGCCACCAAACACCGGCACAGTCGCTTGCGCACGACCCAATGATCGGTCCGACAGGTACCGTTACGTCACCAGCGGGTAGGCACGGTCGCATTGATTGCGTTCGAGCAATCCCCAACACCTGGCGGACCACCGCGTACTGCACGAACATAGGAGCGAAACGTGGCAAATATTGACTTCGAGAACCTCTGGCAGTTGTTTCCAGTCACCGACGATATTCCCGATTCCGCCCGCCTCGCGGAGCCGATTCATCAGCGCGTCTCGCTCGTCGATGGAGAACTGAAGGCATGGGATGGCGCCTGCAAGAGCGTGCAGTCGCCAGTCTGCGTGCGACAAGCCTCCGGCGACGCTGAACAGGTCGTCATTGGCAGTTATCCGGTCATGGGCGAGGTCGAGAGCGATGCCGCGCTGAACGCGGCCGTGCGAGCCTACGATCACGGCCGCGGTGAGTGGCCAACGATGACAGTCGCGCAGCGCATCGGCTGCATGCAAGACTTCGTTCGTCTCATGGCGGCCAGGCGCCATGAGATCGTGAATCTGATCATGTGGGAAATCGGCAAGAGCCTTGTCGATTCGCAGAAGGAGTTCGACCGCACCATCAGCTATATGCAAGACACTATCTCGGCGCTCAAGGAGCTAGACAACAGCAACTCGCGCTTTGTCATCGCCGAGGGCACCATCGGCCAGATTCGCCGCACCCCGCTGGGCGTCGTGCTGTGCATGGGGCCTTACAACTATCCGCTGAACGAAACGTTCGCGACGCTCATTCCCGCATTGCTGATGGGCAACACCGTCGTGTTCAAGCCGCCCCAATATGGCACGCTGTTGTTCTTTCCACTGCTCGAGGCTTTCCGCTCTGCTTTCCCGAAAGGCGTCGTCAACACGATTTATGCACCGGGTGCGGTGGTGGTGCCACACATGCTCGCCTCAGGAAAGATCGACGTGCTTGCCCTCATCGGCTCAAGCAAGGTTGCAGACCACCTGAAAAAACAGCACCCAAAGTCGCATCGGCTACGCGCCGTTCTAGGCCTTGACGCCAAAAACGCCGCGATTGTGTTGGCTGACGCCGACATAGACCTCGCCGTGAAGGAATGTCTGCTCGGTACGTTGTCGTTCAATGGTCAACGGTGCACAGCGCTCAAGATATTGATGGTGCACTGCTCGATCGTCGATACGTTTCTTCAGCGCTTTAACGCAGCGCTCAAAAATCTCAAGGTGGGCATGCCGTGGGAACAGGGTGTGTCCATTACACCGCTGCCGGGGATGCATCGCACGGCCTACATGACTCAGGCAATTGACGATGCGAAAGCGAAAGGCGCGGCGGTCGTGAACGAAGGTGGTGGCGTGTTCTGCAAAACTCTTTTCTATCCGGCCGTGGTGTACCCCGTGAAGGAAGGGATGATGCTCTATCGTGAGGAGCAGTTCGGACCGATCATCCCAGTCGTGCCGTTCGATGACATCGATACACCACTCGAGTATGTCATCACTTCGGACCACGGTCAGCAGGTCAGCATTTTCGGCACCGACGCTGCCCAAATTGGCTCGCTGGTCGACCCGCTCGTCAATCAGGTGTGCCGCGTCAATCTCAACAGCCAGTGCCAGCGAGGCCCAGACGTCTTTCCGTTTGCCGGCCGCAAGGATTCTGCGGAAGGTACGCTATCGGTCACCGATGCGTTGCGCGCGTTCTCGATTCGGTCCATGGTCGCGGCCAGGGAGACCGACCTGAACAAGACGCTGCTCGATACGATGGTCACGAATCATCACTCGAAGTTCGTGAACACCGGTTTTATCTTTTAGCGGCTCGACGGGTATCGAGCTCGAGTCCCGGTGCGGAGATTCAGCGCGCGATGCCGTAAAGGTCAGCGCATCGTGCGCATGGTTGAGTGAAAGGGTCCATTCGTCAGTTGGGGCGATTTCGCACGACGTCCGGCCAGTCGATGCCCGTCGAAAAGCATAGGTTTAAAAGCGACGAATATTTGCGACGTCCTATGGCGCTGCTTCATGCATCGACCCAACGCTTTTCCCTGGTGCAGGATGCGCGGAGCGGGTCGCTGCGGGTCCGGATGAGCCACGCCCGCTTGCTCGATAATCTGCTCGTATTGTTCCACACCGACTACGGCTCGGTATTCCTGCATCAGCCGGATGAGCGCCTGCGACGCCCTGGAAATCACACCGTAGACTTCCAGCTGCTCGGCGTGCACCAGCGCCTGCCCCAAAGTCATGGCCACGTCAGTCTCCTTATTGCAGTTGAACAGCGAGCAAGTCGTTGGCGAACGCGGGCCGGGCGGAGGCGAACTCCATCAGGTCGAGGAAGCCCTCGCTGACCGCAAACTCATGCAGCGCATCATCGCCGCTGTCAGCTTTGATGCGACCGTAGCTTTCGACCATTTTCAGGTCGGTAATCAAGTACATCATCTCAACCTCTTTCTGTCTGGGAATGCCCCGAGTTGTCGCGCTCATACCTCGACGGAAAGAATGCGCCCCGTCGGGCCGTTGTCGTCTCATGCTTCGGTCCGAAGAGTACGTAGCGTGGCTTAATTCAAGCTTAAACAATGCCAACGATGAGAATGCCTCGCCGCAACGAAGATTCGGCGGCGCCCAATCGGAAAACCTCGCGGAATAGCATTCAATCCGTCGCGAAGCGGTTGAACACTGGACGGTCGTTTGGCGGGGAGAATAAAGTGCCATCGGGTCACTTGCTCGATGGCGGAGCAAGCGGCTGTTATTGAATGTCAGTCCGCAATCTCCGGCTCGACCAGCTTCGCCAGTTGCGCGAGCGACTCCTGCCAGCCGAGGTAACACATCTCGACCGGAATCATCTCAGGGATGCCTTCCTGCACGATGTTCAGTTCGGTCCCGCACGACACCTGCCGCAACGAAACGGTCGTGTGCATCTGACCGGGCAGATTCGGGTCGTCGAAATGGTCCGAATAGCGGATCTTTTCGAACGGCACCAGTTCGACGTACTCGCCGCCGAACGAGTGCCCCTTGCCCGAGCCGAAGTTATGAAACGACATCCTGTAGGTGCCGCCGACGCGCGCATCCATCTGATGCACGTCGCAGGTGAAGCCATACGGCGGTAGCCATTTCGCCATCGCGGCGGGTTCGAGGAACGCGCGATAGATACGCTCGGGCGTCGTGCGCAAGACACGGTGGAATTTGACGGTTCCGGTAGCCATGATGAGTGTGCCTTTCACTGGAGGGGTTGGACATACTGTCACGACGCGCCCGCGTTGCGGGAATCGACACGCACGAGACCAGGCAAAACCCGTAGACGGTTGACACTCGTTTAACAGGTATATCGCCCCATACGGACTGCGTTGCGGTCGAAGCGTCCCCGGTCGCCATAGCGTCCCGGTCCTTTTTAGAGGATCGATGATTGCAACGCATCAGGGACCGCCGGCCTACGCCGCCATTGAAGTCCGGATGCATGGCTGCAATCGTTACCTTCAATCCGTTCCAAACGAGAACCTGGCAAGCCGGGGGCGTCCATGCATGGTGTATAGGCAACTTGATGAGCAGGGACTTCAGGCGGCGAGTTTCTGCTGAACCGGTTGATCGTCTTTCACCGGTTCGCCATCCCTGAAGGCAATGCCTTCCAGCAACAGCTTGATCTTTTCGGGCCCGTTGACGCGGCGCCAGGTTTTCTCGGCTTCCTCGATCAGCTTGAATGCCAGACCAAGGAAGGTTGGTCGCGACACACAGTTGCGCGTGCGCGTCGTACGGTGTCGCACCGTCGCGAACGTCGACTCAATCGCATTCGTGGTCCGCAAATGCTGCCAGTGCTCAGCCGGGAAGTCGTAAAACGCCAGCAGGCTTTCCCGGTCCGTCTTCAACGTTTCCGTTGCCTTCGGATATTTCGCCGCGTAGACCGTCACGAAACGATCAAACGCGCCTTCCATTCGCCATTCGAGGTCTTTGCCGCAACACTTGCTTCAGCAGCTCAACCTCAAGGCTCTAAACATTAAATCCGCCGTTGCGCTTCGACCTTGAAACCGCCGTTTACGTACGGCCATAAAACATAATTCGTATTACGATTAGGGAATACCCGCTGAATGATGGCCGAAACTGACGGTGTGATGCGCCCCCGAGAGCACCCGTGTCCCACTATCCTCATCCTCATGGCAGCGTTGTGCAGCACAGCATTCGAAGACCTCCACATCTCGAATCGGGGAAAAAGATGCAAACGTTCGATGTGTTGACTTATGTTGCTCATACCTTGCGTGCGGGAGAGCGCGTCGCTGTTGCCTCTATTCTCTGCGTCGCCGTCGAGATCATGCTGCCGTATGGCAAGGTGTCGTTTGCATCACGCGCGCGCGGCATTCTGTTTCACATTTGTTATTTGTTTATAGGTGGGCTTTTCTTCGAACTTTATCATTCTGTGATCGTCGCACTGCATATCCGACCGCTTTTCTCGATATCGCTTGACGGCGTATTGGATTCGCCGCGGCCAGTCTGGCACGCCACCGGCATCGCCCTTGCTATCGCTGGGGCGATACTGATTGGTGATTTGCTGTACTACTGGTTCCATCGCGCGCAGCATACGTTCGGTTTCTTATGGCGGTTCCACCAGGTCCACCATTCGATTCGCGAGATGAATGTGTGGAACTGCAATATGCATGTATCGGAGGAGTTGCTCCGTCCCCTCGTTGTCACGCTTCCAATGGCACTACTGATCGACTTCCATCCTCCATTCCTATGGTCGTTGATTGGCATGGTGATACTCATTCAGGGCACCTTCGAGCACGCCGATACACGCATCAGCTTTGGCCCGATTTCCTATCTGTTCCCAGACAATCGATTTCATCGAATTCATCATTCAGTCGAGTTGCGCCATTACAACCGAAATTTCGCTGCAGTCGTGACCTTATGGGACGTATTGTTTGGGACCGCACACTTCCCGAAGAAAGGCGAATGGCCCGAGGTCGGTCTTGACTACACTGATGAACCTGACGGTCTGGTTGATTATCTGCTGATGCCATTCACAGTCAGGCTACCCGCCACCGCTGTACAAGACCCATCCCCACGGAGGACGGAGTGATGTCCCCACTCGCAACGACACTCGGATCGCGGCTTGCCGATGCGAAAAACAGGCCATCGGGTTTCGACTACATGCGTCTCGTGCTCGCCGTCCTCGTGGTCGCGAGCCACACCATTAACGTCTGTTATGGTCACAAGTTCACTCAAGCGGTATGGTCCGGGCCTGCACGAGCACCGCTCGCGCTAATCTTGCCAATGTTCTTCGCTCTGAGCGGTTTCCTGGTTGCTGGCAGCTTCGAACGTTGCCGCACGATCGTTTCCTTCTGCGGGCTGCGGGTACTGCGGCTGCTACCCGCATTGGCGGTCGACACGCTGATCGCCGCATTGCTGATCGGGCCGTTCTTTACCACGCTTCCACTTCATCAATATTTCACTGATCCCGAGTTCCGGGCGTACTTCCTGAACATTCTCGGAGACGTCCATTTCGCGCTGCCAGGTATGTTCGCCAACAATCCTTGGCCGGATGCGATCAATCAGCAATTGTGGACGTTACCGTTCGAACTAGCCTGTTACGTCGCATTGACTATTGCGTCGTATGCCGGCATGGCACAACGACCGCATCTTTTGCTCGCCGCATCGATTGGTGCGAACGTCTTACTCGTTGCGCTTGCGCATCGTTCCGGTTCGGCTGGTATGACCGTACACGGACCGATGCTCGTTCTCTGTTTCTTCTATGGCGTTTGCGCGTACCAGTTCCGCAACCGGATCGTCTGGAGTTCATGGCTCTGTGTGCTATCTGGCCTCGTCGCAGTGATTTGCCTATCCGTTCGCGGCGCGGATTACTTCGCGGCGCTGCCCGCCGCCTATCTGACCGTCTTTCTCGGACTCACGCAACCAAGACGCCACCGCTTTGTCGCAAGCGGTGACTACTCATACGGCATCTTTCTTTACGGTTTCCCGATACAGCAAACTGTGGCCGCGATGCTTGCCCCGGCCGCTCTCACCTGGTACGTTCATTTTCCGATTTCCCTCGCCCTCACGCTTCTCTTTGCAATGATGTCGTGGCATGGCGTCGAAAAGCGTGCCCTGAAACTGCGCGGCTTGCTAGACCGTATCGAAACCGGTGCGTTGCATATCGCCGCCGCCGTGCCGGGGGGGCGATATCTCGTACCGGCGCCCGCGGTCCGAATCACGAAGTCGCCGACCCTCGAATGATCGTCAGAAGGCGGGGAGAGGCAGCCGCAGAGATTCAATCTCGCGCAATTCGTAGCGGCGCTGCGGTGCGTCTTTGCTCACCAAGGTCAGATACGGAGCAGCGAAATACCACTCTTCATCCAATACATCCGTTGGGTAGGGCCCGCGTTTTTTCATGCCGCCAGGATGATATGACTTCTCGTGTCAATATGATCGGTTCTGTGTTTTCGGTGTTTGAATTTCCTGAGGGCGACGTAGCAGTAAATCTCGACGGTGGATCAAGCTGATATCCGCGGATTGGCTACCGCATTACAGATGTCCGCCCAATGAGCCTTCCGCTACCTACCACCGCAAGTCGGATGAGATCCGTTGCCTACCCTGGTCGCGGGTTACTCGTGTGCCGGGCTACGCCGCCTTCAGGAAACTCCTGCACGTGTGGTTACGGTGGATGCAGACGCAGGGCATTGCTGTACATCATGGCATCTGTGTCTCGCGCGGTATGGCCAGCGACAAGGAAAGCCGGCAGATGTCCCAGATGAATCCGCTGAGTTCACGGGCAACTGCGACTACGGCGATATTCTTCTGC
>NZ_JACHDL010000051.1:0-14764 GCF_014201055.1 Paraburkholderia sp. CI2 | reverse complement strand
CCGTGCGGCTCTGACAGCAATGCTAACCCGCGTTTGATTCCGTTGCGGCAGGCCAGCCTCTGTCCCGCAGGAAGTCATACTGCCTACCAGGTCTGACCGGAAGTTCTAACACCGTCTAAACGAAGACCGCCCGCAAAGCTGCGGACTTGCGGGTCTACCGTCTTTTGCTGCAGGGGAGAATGAATGTGAGTGGTGCAAGCGTCAAAATCTGCGCGATCCTGGTTATGGTCCCCATCAGTTGCGGCTCGATCCAGGCTGGCGCACACACGGGTGAGAACACGGGTGCTGGCGCGACAGCGCGGGTGGCGTACTCGACGTCGCGGCTTCAGAACAGGCCGGATAGTGCGGTGAGTCGTGACGTCCGCAGCGCCCTCAGGCGGACACCGAGCCTGGATGCTTCAGGGATTCGGGTCAGGGCGCGCCTCGGCGTCGTGACGCTCACGGGATGGGTGCCTGAGCACAGGCAGATCGCGCTCGCCGGCAACACGGCAGGATCGGTGCGCGGAGTTAGGTCGGTGGCGAATCACTTGACCTTGCGGAACAGCCGTTAGCCAGCGATTCGAGAAAATGAAGTGAGTACATCACGGGTAGGCCACGCGATGAACGCCACATAGCGGCAGTGACCGGCGGGCGCTTCGCGACCGCAAAATGAAACCTTAGGACGGCGTCGCTAAGCGACATGAGCGTTCCTGCCGTTCGGGCGCACGCAACCGGTACGGCCGCTTGCAAGCGGATCGGTCATTCGGGTGACCCGCAAATGCGCGGGCCGATGACCGTACATGGACTCCTCCTCGTTTCCAAACATGTCGCCTATCAAGCCTCATTGTCGATCGCTCACGTATATCCGGTCTCGTACAAATGTGCCTCTGCGAGGCAACGGACCCTGATGGGCTATTCGCGCGCTGACTCCCAATCGCTCCTACGGGCTCGAGGCCTCGGTCCTTCGCGGGTTTGATCAGCGCCGGTTCGACCTGTTGGCCATTGTGCGGCTTGTTTTGCAATCGTGGATGAAGGTACAGCTGGTTGCTCTCGGTTTCAGTGCGCAGCAAGCTCCGGCTGATAGTCGGTTTCCCTTGTGATCATCGCCCAGGCAATTCGAGCCGTCTTGTTTGCCAGCGCCACGGCTGCAATATTCGGGTGCCGCTCTCCCGCTATGCGCATAACCCACAGACTTAGTGCATCAGTCCGTCGTCTGGCCATCTGGATCACATCTAGCGCACCCCACCCTCTCCAACCATGGAGGTCATTTGCTCGATCACAGAGGCAAGAATCATGGCGGTGGCATTAGCCGGGGGAGTGGGTCGCACTCTCGGCTTGTAGATCGAATCCTCGCGACGGACGACCGCGCCGCTCACCGCACAGCGCCCTTTCACGCGGGCGCGGCAACTGATCCACACCTGATCGACGTAGCGGCACCGCGTCGCGTCCTGCCAAAGCACGGCAATCGACGTGTCGGAAAGGCGCTCGATCACTTCGACCTGAATGTGCGACGACGGCGCATAAGTGGCGCGGCGAGACGCCGGCCGCGCAAGGTATGCGTCGCCCAGGCCCTCGCTCCGATATCCGGGCAGAAGCGCATGGATCACGTGGTCCCATACGGACGCCCCAATGTCGTTTATCGTGGCGTTTGTTTTTTCGCACGAAGCACGACGCGCTTCGTGACGGATGCCGTTCGCGCGATGCGTGTGAGGCATGAGCGCAATCGCTTCTGTTTCCATATGCCGTTCCTCGATGGGGTGAGAGGCAAACCAGGCGCCGACATCATTGCGCGGGTGAGGCGTCGTAATTGACCGGCACCCAGTCATACGCACTGCCATCTTTCCTGATGTGCCCCAATCCGGGAAAAGCGATATGCGCGGCGCCGACGGGATAATGTTTGTCCGCGGCGAGCTTGAGCGCGTAGCGGCGGTAGCGCCGCGCCGCTACCGCGTCGGAGTCGTACTCGACGGACGCCGTAGGGTTGCGCAACTGGATCGCCGCGACATGAATGACATCGCCCCACACAAGCAGATCTTTGGAATCGCTCTCTACGAGATATGCCGTATGGCCCGGCGTATGGCCGGGAAGCGCTGCGGCGCGAATCCCGGGATCGAGTTCGAGGTCCCCGCTGAAGGGCTTGAAGCGGTCGGCCGCCACATAGGGGGCGACGGATGCGATTGCCGCATCGAAAAATGTGCTGAGAAAAGCGGGCGCTTTCGTTTTGTTCGCCGGATTCAGCCAATAGTCCGCTTCGGTCCGGCTGGTCCGCACAACCGCATTCGGAAACACCATCGCACCGTTGGCGACGATGCCACCAACATGGTCTTTATGCAGATGCGTGAGCAATACCTCGTCGATCTGCCCGGGCTGATAGCCCGCGGCGCGCAGATTGGCCAGCAGGCGTCCGCAGCAGTCGCCATAGAGCACGCCCGCGCCAGTGTCGATAAGAATCAGCTTCGAACCGGTATTGATCAGAAAGGCGTTGATCGATCCTTGAACCGGTGCCTGCAAAAAATCGCGCGCGAGGTCACGTTCGACTTCAGCCTTCGGTACACCTTCAATTACCGTGTCGATCGGAAACGGATGCGTGCCGTCGAGCAATGCGGTCACTTCGAACTGACCGACCATCATCCGATAAAAACCTGGGCCCTGCGTTTTGACCTGCGGCGCAGCGGCAAACGCACTGTTCCCATCCCCGCTACGATGCTCAGTATCACGATGCACCACGCACCGACATTCGTGGATAATCCGCGCCGAATCAGCTTCATTACTTTGTTCCTCGTGGTTGGCTCCAGCATGGAAAAAGCATACGACGGCACGTTCGAAACCGTTGCTAATTTTTATTAATAGTCCTGAGCCAACGCGGTGATCAATGGCCGGCGGCAAGCACAACTGCTGATGCAGCGCTAGAGTGCGATATCGCAAGAGTCAGAAACCTAGACTGAATCATTGAATGGACACTGCACCACGAACATGAAAATAGCCATTGCCGGCGGTTCAATAGCAGGACTCGCATGCGCGTTGACGCTGACGTGCACGGGTCACGACGTGCACGTCTACGAGCGTGCCACGGCGCCGCTTCGCGGTCGCGGCGGCGGCGTCGTGGTGTTGCGGCAAATGCTGCGGTTTCTCGAACAGCACGGCCATCGGGTCCGCGCCATGTTGTCGGTACCCACGCACCACCGGCGCTGGATCGATCGGAACGGTAACGTGATTCGCGAGGACCCCGAATTGCTGCCGTTTTCTTCCTGGGACGCCGTCTACCGGTCGCTATGCAGCATGCTGCCGCCCACCGCGATTCTCTACGGGCACACCGTCGAGAGTGTCGCTGAAGTTGCGGACAGCGTCGATATCCGATTCGCAGATGGCGCGGCACCGGTTCGCGCCGACATCCTGATCGCCGCGGACGGCACCGGTTCGCGGCTTCGCTCGATGCTGTTTCCCGATAGCGCTTCGTCGTATGCGGGCTACATCGCGTGGCGCGGCGTGGTGGATGAAAGCACGTTCAACCGCGCCGACATCGCGGATCTGGTCGAGAACATGACGCTCTTCCATGCGGCAGGCGAACTGTTCATGACGTTCCTGATTCCCGCGCTGGACGGCTCCCTCGAACCGGGCACGCGCCGCTTCAATTGGCTCTGGTACAGGAACGAAACCCATGCGGCGTCAATCGGGGCGTTTCTCACCGGCCGCGACGGTCTGCGTCACCATGCGTCGGTGGCGCCCGGCGAACTGTCGGAGCGATCGCTGGCGCACCTGCATCAGGCGGCGCTGGAGCGCCTTCCACGCACGCTGTCGCAACTGGTGGCCGCAACCGGAGCCCCCTTCCTGCAGGCGATCTCCGATGCGCTGAGTCCGTCGTTCGCCAAAGGCCGCATCGCGTTGGTCGGCGACGCCGCGTGCACGCTGCGGCCCCATACCGGCTCGGGCACGTCGAAAGCCGCCGATGACGCCGTGAGCCTCGCGCAAGCGCTCGCGGAGCCGGGTCCTGATGTCGCCCGGATACTCGCGGAGTGGGCCACGGTTCGACGTGCAGCCGTCGAACCCCTGCTTCTCAAGGGGCCGCGGCTCGCCCAATCGTTCGGCCTTGGTTCGCCATAATGCACGCACCGCCATTGCAGCAGACGCCTTCGCATAAGGCGTTGAGCATGCGCACCGCGTCCGACATCGGACTGAAATAGTCGACGTCCACAATCGCCGACTACCGGCACGCCTTGTTCATCGTTCGATTCCGCCAGTCATGTCGTCGACGCGAAAATAAACACGCTCGTTCGCCCCCGAAATACCGAAAGCTAAACAAAAATTAATATTTGACCTCGATTATTTTCGAGATAATTGCGCATCCCGCCGATTATCACCATCTCCTGATCTTGGCAACGCGAACCGGCAAGCGACTGTAGCGAGACGAACAGAGGTGACGGATCATGCTTGACCATTCAGAAGCTTTCACTGCGACGGCATTCCGGCACAAGGACTCGCTGGGATGCGTTTCGAATCAACTGCACAAAGACCTTGAACTCGATACGGGCGAATTCGCGTTTTATCGCAAATGCAGGCGTCGCGAACAAACCAGCGAGGTAGCGACGCCCGCCTCGGATCGCGGGTTCCTGATCGGTGTTTCGCTGACAGCCGGCCATCGTAGGCGAATCATCTCGGGCAGTCGGTCGGCATTGCACGACTTCGAGAAGGACTCGGTCTACATTCGCAATTTCGAAGAGGACTACCGCGCGGACTTGCACGGCGCATTCGATTTCGTGCTGGTGGAACTCTCGCGCGCCTTTATCACGAATACCTGCTACGAGCGCAGCGGGTCCGCCATCGCGGGCTTCTCATCGCTGCCGGGCCGCAAAGACCCGATCTTCGGTCATCTGGCACAGGTATTGGCGCTCACGCTCGACAGCCCGGATAACGTCAGTCCGCTCTTCGTCGAGCAACTGGGCGTGACCATCGGCACGCATCTGATCGACCGGTATGGCAACGCGCCGGCTCAATCGAACAAGAAGAGCCGGCGGTTGTCGAGCCTGCATGAAACGCGCGCCAAAGATATGCTCCTCGCGAAGGCACAAGGGAGCGTTTCGCTCGAAAAAATCGCGAGCGCGTGCAATCTGTCGCGCAGCTACTTCATCCGCGCATTTCGCGAGACCACGGATCGCACGCCGCATCAATGGCTGTTGGAGCAGCGCATCGATCGCGCCCGGGATCTGCTGCGGCATTCCGACGGATCGTTGTCGGATATCGCGATTGCGTGCGGCTTCTCGGATCAAAGCCACTTCACGCGAACCTTCTCGCAATTGGTCGGTATGCCCCCGGGTACCTGGCGCCGCCACGCACGCAACTGAATCGCGTGGCTCCCAAGTTCTGCCGCAAAGTGTTTTGATCAGACATTAGGCAAGCAGGGCGTGGCACGCCCTTCCCGCGGCACCGGACTTTCCTACAAAGCATCGCACTAACGTGCAAGACGCGCGGCCGTCGCCACGGTATGTTCGCTCATGCCCGAACCCGGCATCCGCGAATGCCTTCCCGCCCCTGGCATTCTTTCGTATCTGGCTCATTCTGAATCTGATAACGCGATGATCGAAATCGGCAGCTTTCTGATCGATCTGGAAATGCGCACTTTGCGGCAAAACGGCGAAGTCGTGCATGTCGGATCCCGCGCGTTCGACATTCTTGCCGTGGTCGCTTCCGCCGGTGGGCGCCTCGTCACGAAAGACGAGCTGATGAATGCAGTCTGGCCCGACACCGTTGTCGAAGAGAACAACGTACAGGTGCATCTCTCCGCACTGCGAAAGATACTCGGCCCGGACCGCGATCTGATTCTTACTGTACCGGGCCGCGGTTATCAGCTTCTCCAGCGGCAGAAGAGTCCCGCTTTCAACGAATCCGGTTCGCAGGCGGCCGGCGGAGGCGGTCTGCCGGCATCCAGCTCCGTGCTGCTGGGGCGTGACGCCTCGGTCGGCCTGATCCGCGCGATGCTGGCGCAAACGCATGTGCTCACGCTGGTCGGCGCCGGCGGCATCGGCAAAACAAGTCTCGCCATCGAAGCGGCTCGCCATACCTCGCCCGACTTCGCCGAACCCGTCTGTTTCATCGAACTGGCCGCGTTGAGTACGCCAGAGGCAGTGCTTGGCGCCATCGCCGAAAGCTTGGGAATAAACCTGTCCGGCCCGCATCCGGACATTGCGCAGGTGGCGTCCGCGCTTGGCCGGCGACGTAAGCTGCTGGTGCTCGATAACGCGGAGCATGTCATCAGCGCGGTAGCGCAAATCGTCGATGCACTCGTTCTCGGCAACGACATGCTGCGCATACTGGTCACGAGCAGAGAATCGCTTCGCATCATGCCCGAGATGGTGTTCAAAGTTGATCCGCTGGCTGTGCCGCTGCCTCATTCCACCGATGTGGAGATTCTGCGGTGTTCCGCGGTAAGCCTGTTCCTCCAGCGTGCTAATTCGCTGCAAGGAACCGTATGCGCCGACAGCGCGGAAATCCGGCTAGTCGGCGAGATTTGCCGCCGGCTGGACGGCATTCCACTGGCGATCGAACTCGCGGCGGCCCGCGTCGTGGCACTCGGCGTCGAAGGCGTTTATCGCCGGCTCGACGACCGCATGGCGATACTCGGAGGCGGTTACCGGACCGCGCTGCCGCGCCATCAGACCTTGCGCGCGACGTTCGACTGGAGTTTCGCCATACTCGACCTGGCCACTCAGGCGCTCTTCCGGCGTCTCGCGGTCTTCAGCGGCAGTTTCACTTTCGAGGCGATGTGCGCGATCGCGTGCGACGAGGAGCACTCGATGGCGAACGCGATCGGCGGCATCACCGAGCTGGTAGCGAAGTCACTGGTCAACGTGGAGTTCGAGGGGCCGGTGGCGAAATACCGCCTATCCGAATCGACCCGCGCGTATGCCAGGGAAAAACTGCAGGCCGAAGGCGAGTTGCAGGAAATGACCTCGCGCAATGCGCGCTATCTCTCCTGCCCCTTTCAGGCGCAAACGGGCGGCGAATTGCGCGGCGACAACAGCAATCAGCCCGAGCTCCAACAGACGCTCGACGATGCGCGCGTTGCCTTCGACTGGGCCTTCTCCCCCGATGGAGATCTGCGAGTCGGTGTCGAACTGGCGTCGAACCTGGTCAGTGCGCTGCTCCATTCAGGCCTGATCGAGGAGTGCTGCACGCGCGCCGCGCAAGCCGTCGAGGCACTCGACCACCTGCCCCCCGGATCGGTGGACGCCGCACGCGAAATGCGCGTGCGCGCGGCGCTGGCGTCGGCCTTGCCCTATGTGCGCGGTCCGGTTTCACGGCCGGCGGAACTGTGGCGTGACGTCCTCGCGCTCGCGGTCGAGTCCGACGACAACACCTTTCGCATTCACGCGCTATGGGGCCTGTGGAACACGATGTTCTCCTTCGGCGACATCAATCAATCGATGACCTTCGCGAAGCAGTTTCGCCAACTGGCAATGCAGCAAGGCACGCCGTGGCAGAAGATCGTCGCCGACCAGATCATCGCGATTTCGCAGCACTATCTCGGCCAGCACACGGAGGCGAAGCGAGGCCTGATGAGCGCCAGGCAGCGCCTTGCGCAGCTGCGCGGCGAAGCGCTGCGCGAGGGCCGCTTTGCCGTCGACCCGGTCGTCTTTTGCAGCGGCGTGCTTGCCCGGATCGCATGGCTCCAGGGCGACCCAGATGAGGCGACGGCGCTGGTCGATACGCTCGTCGACTCGGTTCGCTCGGAGACGATGGAACCTTCGCTCACGCACGTGCTGGGTGCCGCCGTGATTCCGCTTGCGCTCATGTCCGGCGATTTACGGCGCGGCTCGCACTACATCGACATCATGCGATCTCAAGCCGCGCTCCACGGCTTCGCAATCTGGCTGGACTATTGCGACTGCCTGGCGGCCTACCGCGACATTCTCGACGGACGTACGGAACAGGCGTTGCCGGTCCTCGAAGCCAAGCTCGACGCGCTGATGTCACGCGGTTTCCGGCGCATGATCACGCCGTTTATCGTCGCGCACGCCGAGGCGCTGATCAAACAGAAGCGCGTGCCGGAGGCGGAGAACCGGCTCGGCGAAGCGCTGGATTTTTGCCAGAACAACGGCGAACTGTTCTTTCTGCCGGAGGTCTGGCGAGCACTGGGTGTCGCGGCACACGCCGAAGCGGAACTGCACGCTCGAACGAGCGAGACTCGCGCCAGTGGAATCGCCATCGCGTCCTGCCGATTTTCCAATGCGATCCAGCTTGCCCGCCAGCAGGACGCGAAAATGTGGCAGCTGCGCGCGTCCATGGGTATGGCGCGTCTTCTGGACGTGCAAGGTCGGTCGGAAGAAGCCGCTGAACTGCTGGCTCCGCTGGCAGACGAACTGGAAAGCGCTTCCTGCACGTCCGACATGCAGGCACTGCTCGAACTGCTCGCGTACCTGCGCGCGCGCCGTGGCCCGCGGCGCTCGTCGACCGCCGCCGGACGCGCGAACCGCGCCGTCGGCGTACTGCTTTACGACTGAATGAACGCCAGCAGATCCGCATTCACGCGGTCCGCGTGCGTCGTGCACAGACCATGCGAGGCGCCTTCGTAAATCTTCAGCTCGGCGTTCGGCAGGAGCTTCGCCGAACGCATTCCGGAAATTTCGAGCGGCACCATCTGATCATCGTCGCCCTGCAACACGAGCGCCGGCACCGTGACCTGCTTGAGGTCGCCGGTGAAATCCGTTTCCGAGAATGCCTTGATGCAATCGTACGAGGCTTTGATCGAGCCTTGCATTCCGGCCAGCCAGAACGCGTCGATCGTGCCTTGCGACACCTGCGCATCCGGACGATTGAAGCCGTAGAGCGGCAACGCCACGTCCTTGAAGAACTGCGAGCGGTTATTGCGCACGCCCTCGCGCATGCCGTCGAATATCGACATCGGCAGGCCGCCCGGATTCGCTTCCGTCTTCAGCAGGAACGGCGGCGCCGAAGCGATCAGCACGGCCTTGGCGACACGCTTCGCGCCATGGCGAGCGATATAGCGCACCACTTCGCCGCCCCCCATCGAATGGCCGACCATCACGACATTGTTCAGATCGAGCGTGTCGATCAGAACGGCGAGATCGTCCGCAAAGGTGTTCATGTCGTTGCCGTTCCACGGCTGCGACGAACGTCCGTGACCGCGGCGGTCATGCGCAATCACGCGATAGCCGCGCTCCGCGAGAAACACCATCTGCGCGTCCCATGCATCCGCGTTGAGCGGCCACCCATGGGAGAAGAGAACCGCTTGGCCCGCACCCCAATCCTTGTAATAGATTTGCGTGCCGTCCCGGGTGGTGAAAGATGCCATTGCGATTGCTCCATTCAATGTGGTTTGTCGGCATACACCGTTGTGCCATGCGCCATACGAGTACTCGGGTAAAAGGACGGATATGCCTACGCGGCAGCCGCCGTCAGCCGGCTCAGGTACCCATGGATCTGACTCACCACCGCAGCGCCGTCGCCCACGGCTGCTGCCACGCGCTTCGCGGACTCCGAGCGCACGTCGCCAACTGCGAACATGCCTGGCACGCTGGTTTCGAGCGGGTAGCGCGCGCTTGCTTCAGGCGAGCCATGTTCGCCGAGCGCGAATCCGGTGACGACAAACCCGCGGTTATCAAGCTCCACGCCGCTCGAGTTGAGCCAATCCGTCTTCGGATCCGCGCCGATAAAGAGAAACAGATGGCGCGTGGCGATCGCCTCATCGGTCTGTTCGTTTTCCTTACGGATATGAACCTTGACGAGTCCGGCTTCATCGCCTTCGAGCGCGCTTAGCGCGCAGCGCGTGCACAGCGTGACGTTGGGCAGCGAACCGATACGGTCGATCAGGTATTTCGACATACTCGCGTTCAGGTCGTTGCCGCGAATCAGCACCCGAATGCTGCGAGCAAAATTCGCCAGAAAGACGACCGCCTGTCCCGCCGAGTTGCCCCCGCCCATCAGCACGATATCCTGCCCCCTCACCAGCTTGGCCTCGATCGTCGATGCCCAGTAGTAGGTACCCCGCCCTTCGAAGCGCTGGAAATCCGGCACCGTCGGCTTTCGATAGGCGGCGCCGCTCGCCACGACGATGGTCCTGGCGCTGATGCGCTGACCGTCGAGCAGCGACAGCAGGAAGATGCCATCTTGCCGCCGCACGTCCATGACCTTGCCGGGAATCGCCAGATGCGCGCCGAACTTCAACGCCTGCTGGAACGCTCGCGCCGCGAGCGCCTGGCCGGAAATGCCGGTGGGAAAGCCGAGGTAATTCTCGATCCGGGAACTGGCGCCCGCCTGGCCGCCTGGCGCGCGCTGGTCGAACACCGCGACCGACAAACCTTCCGTGGCGGCATAGACGGATGCAGCCAGCCCGGCTGGCCCGGCGCCGACAATTGCGACGTCGTAGGTATGCGATTGCTCGAAGATCGGCACGAGTCCGAGGCATGAAGCAAGCTGCGCCTCGTCAGGCGCGCGCAGCACATAACCGTTCGGGCAGAACACCAGTGGGAAATCGGCCGGGCCGGTGGTCATGCCGCCTAGCAGCGTGATCGCCTCGGGATCGCTGCGCGCGTCGATCACCGTGGCCGGGTACGCATTGCGGCGCAGGAACCCTTGCAGTCCGACGAGCCGCGCGTCGTCGCCATTGCCGACGATGATCGGGCCGAGCCCTTGCTCGATCAGTCCGAGCCGCCGCAATATCAGCGCGCGCATGATGTGCTCGCCCAGTTGCGCGTCGGCAACGATCAACGCGCGCAGGCGGTCCGGTTCGATCACGAGCGTTTCCACGTCCGTCAACGCGACGCCGTCGATCAACGCGGGCTTACCGGATAGTTGCGCCATCTCCGCCATGAAGTGCCCGTCTTCATGTTCGGTGACGAGCGTCGAGCGTCCGAAGCTGTCGCGCGAATAGATGCGCACACGCCCATGCAGCAGCACGAACAGGCCCAGTGCAACCTGCCCGGTCTCGAAGATCAGCTCGCCCGCCTTGAACGACATCGGCCGTGCGAAGCGTCGCAGGCTTTGAATCTCCGCCGCGGACAGACGTGGAAACATCTGATGCTGACGGTACTCCAGCGAAGAAAAGGGAATCTCGAGTTCCGACGGCGCCACGGCGTCGGAAGATAAGTCCGGTGTGCTCATAACATGGCCTCCTCTGGCACGTCGTCGTGATGACGATATGGCAACGAATGGCATTTGGCATGAAGGCGCATATCGGCGCCGATGCCGACTCGGGTCTGGTGCATAGCCTGGTGGGTACATCGGCCAACGTATCGGACGTATCGCAAGCCCATGCTTTGCTGCACTGGCATGAGCAGGAAGCGTTCGGCGATTCCGGCTACACGAACGTTGAAAAGCGCGACGAGATGCACGGCAATCCTGTGCAGTGGCGTGTGGCTGTCAAGCGCGGAAAATCAAGGCAATGCGTGACGGTGCGCTGAAGGATCTGCTGATCCAGGTCGAGCGAACCAAGGCGCAGATTCGCGCATGGGTCGAGCATCCGTTTCATGTCGTCAAGAATCTGTTCCGCCATCGCAAGGTCCGCTACAAAGGTCTAGCCAAGAACACGGCGCAACTGTTCAGTCTGTTCGCCTTGGCCAATCTGGTGATCGCGAAGAACCGACTGCGCTCGACACATGGGGAAAGTCCGTCATGTGTATGAATAACGCGAGCAGTTGGCCCGTATTCGAGAAAAACTCATCCCGGTCACAACAAAAATTCGTTCGCCGTTCTGACGCTTTCAAACTGACTCGTCGACAACGGTGGCGGCGAACCCATTGATCAGCGTTTCCCTTGAGTAGCCAATAGAGGAGCCCGACGCCGAAGCCGACTCCCAGTGAAATGATGTAACCCATGCTGTCCGTCCTCTGAATAACAATCTGTCAATTTGACCAGTCACATCCCAACACCAGTCCGCAGAAATTCAGACGGCGATAATTCGGATCCCACCGGTCCAGCACATCGGCATTCACCGTCCCGAATGTCGTGGCAGGACGATGCTCAATGCCGCGCGCGTAAGCTTCGATCAGCTTCTTCTTGAAGCCCGATTCGCGGGGATAGGCTTGCACGATTTCGTCCCGCTGCTGCGCGGTAAATTCGTCGTAACGGGCCCCCCGAACATCCATCTGCACGCCGGCGCTGACCATTGCGATCAAGGGCGACAAATGTTCCGGAATGCCAGGTGTCGTGTGCAATGCGATCGCCACCCAGACTTCATCGATCCGCTGATCGGCGACGGCGTACTGCCGCAGGAATTCGCGCGCCGCGTTCGCGCTGTCCACCTCGAACCGGTATGGCGAGTCTTGATACTTCGCGTTCAGCCCGGCGTTGTGAAACATCGCGCCGACATACAGCAGGTCGGCGTCGAAGGCCAGATTCTCGCGATACCCGGTCAGCGCACCGAACAGAAATGTCCTGAGCGCGTGGTGAAACATCAACTCGGACTCCGTGCCTCGCGTCAGATCAGTCGCCGCGCGGGCCATGGCACCGTCGGGAATATCAACGCCGGCAATGGTTTTCTTCATGTCAACTCCTCCGTGTCAGACATCCTTGCTCCGGCGCGCCTGCGCACGCGTGCCGGCCTGGCCTCGCAGCCGGGCGCGGGCCCATTCGAAGTCTTTGGCAGATCCTGTCCACGGCAGCGTAACGAATAAAACCTATAAAGACTTTGGCGGATTCTTAAGAAGACTTAAGCGACACAACGGTTATGCGAAATCCGTCAAATCGCCAGTTCATGGAAGCGCTTCACGGCCATTGGATCACCGCGTCCTTGCCGATCGGGTCGTCGAACGAATCGACGAGGACATCGGCGCCGGCCGCACGCGCCGCCTTGACCGGCCTGATCGATATCGGTGACCAGATAGCTGGTTCGCTCATTGCCGAACGGATACGGAATCGGCGTTTCGAAGCCGAACACCGACAGCATGCCGACCGGCGTTTGCACGTACTGCGACGCGGTCTTGCTCGGCGTGGGCGTCACCGTGAAGCCTGACCTACGATCAGGGCAAGGAAATGGCGCGACATACCGAACTCACTGCCGCCACCGGCGTGCGCGTGTACTTCTGCGACCCGCACAGTCCGTGCCAACGCGGCACCTGCGAGAACACCAACGGGTTGCTGCGTCAGTACCTGCCCAAAGGTACGGATTTGTCCGTGTGCAGCCAGGATGAACTTGACGCCATCGCTGACAGCATGAATAGCAGGCCACGTGCTACGCACGCATTTCACTCGCCTCTGGAGGTCTTCGCACGCATGCTCGAAGCCGCTTCACTGCCTCCGCCTGCGTTTCATTAACCCCGTTGCGCTTCACCCTTGAAACCGCCATGGGAGGACATGCCGCACTCGCTTGAAGTGCGAGAAAAACTGAGATCCAGTCTATCGACGGTTTTGCCCAGAGTCCTTGTTGAACTCCTTAATCGTTCTTAAAAAATAACAACCAGGAAATTCGCGACACGGCGCGTGGCGAACGGTCGCTCAGAGCATTTCATATTTTCTGCAGGACTTTATTTGTGCGACGTTCCTACACTTCAGGTGCCGGATTCGGAAACACCCGTTTCACCGGCTGACAACTCAAAAGGAAAAGCCATGAAAGACGAACTGAAAGCAGCAGCACATCGCGCGGCGCCGCTAAAAACACCGAGTCGCCTGACGGAAGACGCGACACGTGACATCGCCCGGCCGTGAGCTTGCCGTAATCGTCGTTGTCCATTGACAGGTAGGTCTGGCGACCAAATGCATTCTTGTTCGAATTGCTGAAGGCACCCGTTCCCAAACTGACACCGCTCTCAATCCGGCATTCCATCCGGGTGTCACCGCCGAGATCCTCCATGCCGCGCAACCCGAATGAAGTGGCCCACGTGCCACTGTCGTTGAACGCATAGATATGTCCGGCATTACTTCCGTTTGCCGCGGGGTAGTGCGACGCATAGAGCAGCCCCGCATCCAGCACACCATAGAGCGTGACGCTGGATTGCGCATAAGCGACCCCGCCGCAAAGTAATGCGCCGCCAGCCAGCGCGCAAAGATACGGTATCTTCCGAATAGAAAAAGAGCACGGCACGATATTTGTCTCCATTTGTATTTATTTTCGATCGCGAAAAGCCTCAGCGATTAGGAAAGCGTTTGTCCGATTCGCGCTGCACAGCCATGCGTTCGGCAATCAGCCGATGCAGCAAGCGCGACCGTGCATATAACAGGGTGCCGTGCCGCAATAACCGAAAGGATTTACTAACCAGTGCATAAATAAGCGAACATAAATCGACGCCATGGTCTAAGCTTTAAGGGGCTTAGGGAGAGGCGAGATGCGCGAGGACGACGGCCGGCAGCTTTCACATGCAACGCTTGAAGAGATCCGTATTCGGGCGGTCAAGCGCGTCGAAGCGGGCGAGTCGCCGGAGGACGTGATCCGCACGCTGGGATTCTCGAGGGCGCGTATTTACGAGTGGTTGGCGGCCTGGCGCGAAGGGGGCATCGAGGCGTTACGAGCCAAGGCAATCCCTGGTCGACCGATGAAGCTGTCGTCCGAGGCTATCCGCTTCGTCTATCAGACGGTCACAACGAAGAACTCCATGCAGATGAAGTTCGAGTTTGCATTGTGGACGCGAGACATGGTGCGGGAGTTGATTCGCGAACATTTCAACGTCAGGCTCTCCGAGGTGTCTGTCGGTCGGCTACTGCGCAAGCTCGGGCTTTCACCCCAGCGGCCGCTTGCGCGTGCGTACCAACGCGACCCTGAACTGGTCGAGTCATGGATGCGGAACGAATACCCGGCCATTGTCGGGCAGGCCAAACGCTGCGGGGCACAGATATTCTT
>NZ_JACHDL010000050.1:0-15000 GCF_014201055.1 Paraburkholderia sp. CI2 | reverse complement strand
ATCAGCATCAGCATCGGCATCCGCATCCGCATCGGCATCCGCGTCAGCATCGGCATCCGCGTCAGCATCCGCGTCAGCATCCGCATCAGCATCCGCATCAGCATCCGCATCAGCATCCGCATCCGCATCCGCATCCGCATCCGCATCCGCATCAGCATCCGCATCAGCATCAGCATCAGCATCAGCATCAGCGTCCGCATCCGCATCGGCGTCCGCATCGGCGTCCGCATCGGCGTCCGCATCGGAATCGGCATCGGCGTCCGCATCGGAATCGGCATCCGCATCCGCGTCAGCATCCGCGTCAGCATCCGCATCGGCATCCGCGTCAGCATCGGCATCGGCATCCGCATCGGCATCCGCATCCGCATCCGCGTCCGCGTCCGCGTCCGCATCCGCATCCGCATCGGCATCCGCATCGGCATCCGCATCCGCATCCGCATCCGCATCGGCATCCGCATCCGCATCGGCATCCGCATCCGCATCCGCATCCGCATCCGCATCCGCATCCGCATCGGCGTCCGCATCGGCGTCCGCATCGGCATCCGCGTCGGCATCAGCATCAGCATCAGCATCAGCATCAGCATCAGCATCCGCGTCTGCATCGGCATCGGCATCCGCATCGGCATCGGCATCCGCATCGGCGTCAGCATCTGCATCAGCGTCCGCATCCGCATCGGCGTCCGCATCCGCATCCGCATCCGCATCCGCATCGGCATCGGCATCAGCGTCAGCATCCGCATCCGCGTCAGCATCCGCATCCGCATCAGCATCGGCATCCGCATCCGCATCCGCATCCGCATCTGCATCCGCGTCCGCATCGGCGTCAGCATCCGCATCCGCATCCGCATCCGCATCCGCGTCAGCATCGGCATCGGCATCGGCATCTGCATCAGCATCAGCATCCGCATCCGCGTCAGCATCGGCATCGGCATCGGCATCTGCATCTGCATCTGCATCGGCATCTGCATCTGCATCGGCATCGGAATCAGCGTCCGCATCCGTATCGTCGTCAACTGCACCCGGCGGCGTCTGTTCATCCACTACAGCAGGAGCGCTGCCGCCATTACCACCACCGCTCGCGGCAGCAATCCCCGCACCCAGCGCGGCAAGCGCACCCAGGCCCAGGAGGCCGAAGCCCACCAGACCGACACCCGGCGCGGCGACGAGATTCGCGCCGAAACCGTTCAGTTGCGCCGCACCCAGAACCAGAGGCGAGTCCGCGCCATCCACAAGAAAAGCGGCCTCACGATCATCCTCGCCGTCCGCAGCGATATATTCGTGATACGACCCGTCTTCACCCAGGCCGACCAGCTCGCCTTCATTGCCGTAGAAGTCCTCAATGATCAGTTGCGGCTGGTCGAGCTCCGCCCCTTCCAGGCTGACCAGAAGATTCTTGCCGGAGCGTCGCACGGTAATGTTTTCGGGGCCGTGGCCGGTCTTGCTCTCGGCCAGAATGAATTTGCCACCTTTGATGGCGCTTACACGAACGGGAGCGCCTTGCGCGGACCCGCGCAATTCAACAGTCTGCTTGATGGTGCTGCCGTCGACAACGGCCAGCTTCACTGAACTGGTACTCATAGTAGTGCCTCTTTGAGTGCGTATGTTGGCCCACCTGGCCAGCGTATAGATAGAAAATGGCGACATGGCAGTCGCAAGAGTGCTGCTCTACCCCTATTCTTGATGAGTGAGCAATAAAACGAAATATGACGAGTTCGAATTTGACGAGACAGGAACGAGGCATTTCCCGGCACGGGAATCGCGAGCAGCGGTGCCTATGCACGATTGCGTAAGGGCTAAACAGGCAGTTGTCCGACGTTTCTCGTCTGTGCGCCAGACGCAAAAAGGGCCGCCATCCAGAAAGGAAGGCAGCCCATCGCGAAGCCCTGTATCCGGTGCGGCTCTGATTCGCAACACCTAACCGCTGGAGCGCCCGGTCTCCAGCCAGTCAACCAGCGAACCCGCGGATGTGTGCTCCCGCAGTACCGCCGCGTAGCCATCGAACCGGTTCGTCACTTCGCTCACGCTGTTGCCGTAGTGATCGTTCTCCGCAAGGAGCACATCGAGCAGGGTTCGTTTGCCCAGGTGGTACCACTGTTCGAAGAAGGCCTTGCGCACCTGATCGGTTTCAGCGGAGAGGCGTTTGTACTGCTCCGCACGGCTGAGCATGGTGTGCGCATCCTGATCCGCGGTGCGAATGCCATACTCGAGGTCACGCCGCTGCTGGTCGAGGCGCTGCCACGAAGCCTGTGCCCGGTGCCCTGCCGCAGCCGTCGCCGCCTGCGTCGAACCGCCGCGGAATGCCGCCCAGTTGAGCGTCAACATGGTTTGCCATGGCGCACGTTGTCCCGCGCCCGTGCCTCCGATTCCGGCATTCGCATTGACAACCCAATTCACCGACGGCAGGCCCGACGCTTTCACCACTTTGGCATTCAGGTCGGCCGCATTTGCCTCGGACTGAATCTGATGCAAGCTCGGATGAGCATTCACCCGCTCCAGGAGTTGCGGCAGATTGCCCGGTTGGAGCGGCCAGTCGCGCGCGTGCGGAATCGGCGGTACGCTTTCGCCCAGCAGCTTTTGCAACGCCAGTTCCGCATCACGTGCCTTCGCTTGCGCTGAATCGCGCGCAGCTTCAGCCTGCAGCAGACGCGCCTTGGCCTGCGTGAGTTCGCTGCCGCGACCACGGTCGACAGCCACAATTTCGCTGAGCATCTTCACGAGCGTGGCCATACGCTCAACAAATTGCTGGCTCACGTCAACGATCGTGCGCTGCTTGCCCAGTTCAACGAGCGTGCTCGTCACCTCGAACGCATTCTGATTGCGGGCCGCTACATAACTACTGAGCGCGGCATCCGAGAGTTGTTCACGACTTCCGATTGTGTTCTTTGTGCGCCCCCAGTCGTACACCGTTGTCGTGACGTTCGCCGTCACTACGTTCCCGTTGTTGGAGCCATTTCGATTACCGGGACCAAATTGCACACCCTGTGTCTGCGAACCGATGTCAACTTGCGGCCACCGCAAGCCTTTCGCTTCGTCGACGTCTGATTTCGCGGCTTCGTAGGCGGCATACGCCTGCCCGACTTCGGGACTGCGCTTCTCCGCTTCCTCGACGGCGCTCAGGAAGATACGGCGCAGCGTGGCGGAATCCACCGGAGGCCCTCCCTCGCTACTGGACGGTTGCGTTTCGAGCCACTGTGAGAACGTCACCGGAGGAGCATGGCTTCCCGGGGTCGACGGCTGTTTAATCTCGACCGGAGTCGATCTGCTTGCAGTTGCTGCATCGCTCGCCAGCGCCAGATCAGACTTCGTTTGAGCGCCCGCAATGGCACTCGCCGGCAAGGCGAGCACGACCAGCAGCGACGAAACCAGCCATGACAGGGGGCGGAGCCGCAAACCGGAGAGGCCATCCCCGTTGGTGAGGGGCGCGGCAGCCTGTACGTCAGGAAAATCGTTTCGAGTCATGATCGTAACCGGTTAGATTGAAATATGTGGTGCGACACCCGAACCGCAATCCAGACTCAGAAAACAATGAAGCAATGCTCGTCGTTTAAAGGATCGATTCAGCTAATTCGGGTGACCTTGGTGAACGAAACACGAGATTTCGTACTGGCTCCAATTGTCCGGATATCGGTCACCCCGCGAAATCAGACAGCCGCGACAACATAGTGAGACTGGTACGAATTTTTCGTTCGCAGTCTTTCGCAAGCACTGATTTCCGCGCGCGATTGTCTGACCAGATAGGGCTGCCCGTATCGACAGTGGCCAACCCATTGCTCGCCTATTTTCATCGAACCGTTGGCGCGAGAGCGGCGTGTTGAACAGGCGTGCGGCGAGGTGCGGATAGGGCACGTTCATGGCTGTGCCGAACAGTGAAGTTGTCACACGATTTCCTGCCGCAGTCGAAATTCCTGGGAGCAGCATCATTTCTGACTGGTTCGATACAATGCAAAATGTTATTCCCGTACCATCTCATTTATGTTCTTGAGATTCGCACGGAGATAGCCATGAAGCCTTTCTCTCTGATTGAATTTTCGAACTCGCACAGCCATGCAAGCATCGCGAACCATGCCCATCCGTCTCGTTCCCGTGGGCATGCTGTCGGTGCTGCGAAATCTGTTTGGCGCGCGTCGTGAATTCGCGACGAGGAGTATTCTTCGGCAAGGTGCCGCAACACGTTGACGTCGCCCGGCCACTCGCCGCGGTCAGTCCCGTGCAGGCATTATCAGATAGGCATTGGTTGCTCCGGCAACGTACGGCCGTGCCTTGATTTCCATGCGCGCAATGCCTTGCAAATGCACTTCATCTGGACCGTCGGCAAAGCGCAGCGCGCGTGCCCAGGTCCAGTTGTCGGCCAATGGCGTATCAGGGCTCAGTCCCATCGCACCGAAAACCTGCATCGCTCGCTCGCAAACATTGGCGTACACCGTTGGCACGAGCGCCTTGATCATCGAGATCTCCTTGCGCGCTTCTTTGGCCCCAACCCGGTCGATCATCCAGGCCGCCTTCAGCACGAGCAGCCTCGCCTGCTCGATTTCGATGCGCGACTTCGCGATCCATTCGCCGACCGCGCCGTGCTCATGCAGCGCCTTGCCGAACGTCGTGCGCGACTGAGCGCGCTCGACCATCAATTCGAGAGCAAGCTCGGCCGCGCCGATCGAGCGCATGCAGTGGTGGATGCGCCCCGGTCCAAGACGCGCCTGAGCCAGCGCGAAACCGCTGCCCTCTTCACCGAGCAGATTGGCTGCCGGTACCCGAACATCGCGGAACACGATCTCGCAGTGCCCTTCCGGCGCAACGTGATTGACCACCGTTATGTTGCGCACGATCTCGACACCTGCGGTGTCCCTGGGGACGAGAATCATGCTCTGCTGCCGGTGCGCTGGTGCCTGCTGGTCGGTCTTGCCCATCACGATGAACAACTTGCAATGGGGATGCGCGGCGTTCGTGATGAACCATTTGTGGCCGTTGATCACATAGTCGTCGCCGTCCCGGCGAATCGAGGTCGTAATGTTGGTCGCATCCGAAGACGCGACCTCAGGTTCCGTCATCGCGAAAGCCGAGCGAATCCTGCCATCGAGCAACGGCGTCAGCCACTGGTCACGCTGGGCAGGCGTAGCGAACATGTGCAGCAGTTCCATGTTGCCGGTGTCGGGCGCGTTGCAGTTGAAGACTTCCGACGCCCACGACACCCGCCCCATGATTTCCGCGAGCGGCGCGTATTCCAGATTGGTCAGCCGCGTGCCCGGCTCGTCGTCCCGCAGATACGGCAGGAACAGGTTCCACAGGCCCTCGGCACGAGCCTGCTCCTTGAGCGACTCCATGAACGACACAGGGTACTGCCCCTGGTTCACCTCATCGTGCCACTGCCGGATGCGCGGGACGATGTGTTTATCCATGAAGGCGCGCAACTGCTCGCACAACGCTTCGACCTTGGGGGTATAGCCAAAATCCATGATGATTCTTCCTTGCAAAATGTCCGCTTGAAACGACTGAGACCGTGCCTGCCGCCAATGGCTAGATCGTCAAACCGCCGTCGACGACAATGCATTCGCCGTTCGTATAACTGGCCGCACCAGAAACCAGATACAGCACCGTTCCCGCCATTTCGCGGGGCTCCGCGTGGCGGCGCAGTGGAATCTTCGAGAGCCAACGATCATAAGTTTCCTGATCCTCGAACAGGGCGCCGGCGAAACGGGTCTTCGTCAACCCTGGCAGCAGCGCGTTCACGCGGATACCCAGCGGGCCGCACTCCTTCGCGAACGCACGCGTCATATTGACGACGGCGGCTTTCGTGATCGAGTAGATGGCCTGTTTGTCGCCCGGTTGCAGCGCGTTGACCGACGCGGTATTGACGATAGCCCCGCCGCCGTTATCGCGCATCAGCTTGCCTGCCTCGACAGACATGAAGAAGTAGCCGCGCAGGTTCACCTCGACTGTCTTTTCGAACGCCGCCAGATCGGTATCGAGCACATGCCCAAAATACGGATTTGCGCCGGCGTTATTGACCAGAATATCCAGGCGCCCGTGCTGGCTGCGGATGGTCTGGAATGCAAGAAGAATGTCGTCAACCCGGCCGACGTGGCATGCAAGCGCCTGCGCGCTCCCGCCGGCCGACCGGATCCCGCCGACCACACCTTCACAGTCCTCCAGCTTGCGGCTCGAGACAATCACATGCGCGCCCTGCTCGGCGAGCAGCTTCGCAATTTCCTCGCCAATGCCGCGGCTCGCACCGGTCACGAGCGCAATCTTTCCCGTCAGATCAAATAAATTCGTCGTCACAACTGTCTCCAATATTCGGGGTCACCTGAATCCTGCCGATTCCTCACACACGCCACCAACGCGTGCACATCCCGTCCGCATCAAAGGTCAACGAAGATCAACGCCCATCTGCGCGAGCGTACCGGCCATCTCACCAACCTGGCGCGCCTTGTCGCTCGACGCATTGCCGTCCAGCGCCCGCTTCTTGACGCCCTGCGCGATCGCTGCGAGCCGGAAGAAGCTGAACGCCAGGTAGAAGTTCCAGTCTGCGATTGACGAAATCCCGCGACGCCGGCAGTAGCGCTCAACCAGGGCCGGTTCGTCGGGAATGCCCAGTGAGTTGCGATTCAGCCCGCCGAGCCCGGTGATATACCCCTCAGGGGGCAGCCGCAGGCACATGCAGAAGTACGCTAGGTCTGCCAGCGGGTTGCCGAGCGTTGACAATTCCCAGTCGAGAATCGCGCGGACTGTTGGCGCGTTTTGCTCGAATATGAGGTTATCGAGGCGAAAATCGCCGTGCACCAGCGACGGTCGATCCGATTCGGCAGGACAATGCGCGGGCAGCCACTCGATCAACGCGTCCACCGCCGGCAGCGTCCCGGTCTCCGCGGCGCGATACTGCTTGGTCCATACACCGATCTGACGCTCGAAATAGTTGCCGCTGCGGCCATAGTCCGACAGCCCGACTGCATCAACGTCCACGTCATGCAGGACTGCCATCGTTTCGATCAGCGATTCATAAAGCGAGCCGCGCTCGCCGGCCGCCATTTCTGGCAGCGCCGGATTCCAGAAAATGCGCCCTTCCTTGTAGCTCATCACGTAGAACAGGCTGCCGATCACATCGCGATCTTCGCAAAGATGCAACGCTCGGGCGACCGGCACCGGTGTATTTGCAAGTGCGGCCAGCACGCGGAATTCACGGTCGACGGCATGCGCCGATTTCAGCAACGTTCCCGGCGGCTGCCGGCGTAGCACGTAGCGGCCGCTGCGCGCGTGCAGCAGGAACGTCGGATTCGACTGCCCACCGGCGAATTTCTCCACGGTCATGGGGCCTTCGAAACCCGGCACGTGCGACGCGAGGTAGTGGGAGAGTTTGTCGGCGTCGAAATAAAGGTTATCGTTCATGAGGTGCAAAACATCCTGAAACGGGGTCAACCATAGGTGACGAATTCGCGGCGCTCGGGGCGATCGAGGTGAGGCACGTAATTGAAGCTGGCTAGCGACATCGCATCAGCGTTGAAGAAATACTGGCAGACGCTGCTGTTTCGCATCTGCATGTTGAGCGCGATGGCGGTGGCGTCCGGCGCCTGCAACACCTGCTGTGCGACAACCGCGATCGGGCCGCCCGAACTGACCAGCAGCACGCGTTGACCACCGCCGCGCTGGATCGCTAGCCGCGCATCCCGAACGTGCCCCTGAAACTGCTGCCACGTCTCCGGGACGGGACCGGGAAGCCGGTCTTCCGACCACAGGTGGAGCACCTGCTTGAGACCGACGTAGAAGTCTCCCTTAGTGCCTTGCGCGAGCGCGCTCAATGCCGGGTTGTCGTCACCCGCCGCCCGATAGAGCGCATCGAAGTCGTATTCATTCAGTCCGGCATGTTGCGTCATCTCGACGACAGGACTGCCCAATCCTTCAAGAATCGCATCCGCCGTCTGCCGATGGCGCCGCATCGTGCCAATGACGACGCGATCGAAACACAGTTTGGAATCGGCAAAGTATTCGCCAAGCCAACGCGCCTGGCGCGTTCCGATGTCTGAGAGCCGGTCATAGTTCTCGGCGCCGAAGGACGCCTGGCCATGCCGTATCAAATGGAGTTCTGCCATGCGATCCCTCATAGGTCCTGATCGACAGCATACGCAGCTCGATATCATTCCAAAAATTTATTATTGTGATTACGCGTCATAAAATATGGTGATAACACTACCCCGCTATGCGCTCGTCTCTCCCATCAGGCGGGTGACCTGTTCTCGCAACCAGCGATGCGCCGGATCTTCAGCGGCACTGCGGTGCCAGTAACAGCGCGACTCCATCTCGGGCAGGTCGAACGGCAGCTCGAGGATGCGGGCATCGTAGCGTTGCAGCAGCATGAGCGGTGCGGTCAGCACGAGGTCCGTACGCATTGCGATCAACGGTGCAACCAGGTAGTGCTGCACGCGCGTCAGGATCGTTCGCCTGACGCCGAGCTTGTTGAGTTCGGCGTCGACGAGCCCCAGGCCTTGCCGCCGGCTCGAGACGTGGATATGGCCGAGCCTGAGGTAATCGTCCATCGACAGTTTCTTGCGTGCGAACGGTTGATCGTGGCGCAGCATGCACGCATATCGATCCCGGCCCAGCGGCGCCTGTTCGAGGTGAGGGTCATCGATCAGAGGGGCGTCGATGGCGAGATTCACGGCGCCGTTGGCCAGCGCATCCGGAATGTTGCTTCGGGGAGTGAAGTAGCTTTCAATACGGATGCCCGGGGCCAGCCGCTGCAACACCTCTTCCAGCCCGGGCAGCAACAGCGCTTCGGTCAGGTCTGTCATGCTGAGCCGGAACACGCGTTCAGAAGCCGCCGGGTCGAACTGCTCGCCCGCGTGCGCGCTCGAGTCAAGCAGCTGCAGCGCTTCGCGCACCCGCCCAATGATGTTCTCCGTGAGGGGCGTCGGCGCCATGCCGGTCGAGGTGCTGACAAATAGCGGATCGTTGAGCGATTTGCGCATGCGCGCCAGCGCATTGCTGACGGCGGGTTGCGTGATGAAGAGCATCTCCGCGGCGCGCGTGAGATTGCGCGTCCTGTAGATCGCCTCGAAAACGACGAACAGATTCAGATCGATCTTTGACAAAGGCACGATGGCATTTCCTGATCGACGCTGCCGGACCCTGGTGGCGCGGTTCGCGACCACCTTTCTCTTGCAGTCCTTGCGCCGGCGCGGCATCGCCGCGCCGCATGGCGCCTTAGCTCGTTTCCGCGTGCAGCATCTCGGAACAGGCTTCGCTGGCGACCAGCTCGCGAATGTTGTTGGCAAAGCGCTGCAAAGCATGCAGGGATCCGTACACGCTCTTGTACTCTTCACGGCCGATCCGGCCTTCGAGCACGAGCAGCATACCCGAGTCGTTCGCAATCTTTTCGATATCCATCGCAACCTCCACTCAAATGTCGACGCATGCGCCGGCTTTCCTTACCCGGCCTACAGACAAGCTCGCATTGCCGGCCGCCGCGGCTCGGGAGGAAACACGCACCACGATCCGTCGTCGTGGCGGAAAAAGAAAATCGCCAGGGCTCCCGACGCCCGAAGCGACTCCACACGTACACATCGCATAGACCGCGACTTCGCGTAATTCATCCGGGTCAAACTGATCGGCGAGGCCGGCGTGGGGGCAAGCCATTTCTCGATCAGGCTTCGCAAAGACTCTACGTTGCTGCTCATTTCCTACTCCTTTACCTTCAGCACCCACGGCCGGCGATCTACCGGGCTCCTGCCATCAGCGTCCGTGCCCGACACACCGCCTATATGAAACGTTACTAAACATAGGTCATGATACAAAATAATGGCGAACAAAATAGACAGGGGATACCCTGTCTTTTCTGGCCGCCGTGGTGGCATTCCGGTTGCTAGCCGTTTCTTACGTCCGACGATTCCTCCAGCACGAGGAAGATGGCGGTCTCCATGAAACTCGCGTCGAGCGCCTTGGCATTATCAGCGCCCGAAACCCTGGTCGCCCAAGCTCAGGTCGCTGTGCCGCATGCCTGCGAGCGGACCTCGAAGACTGCAATCGCACACCGCTGGGCGGCGACCTGGTCCTCCAGCGAGAGCGCCGCCTGCGCGGCCTGCTCGACCACGGCAGCATTGTTGCGGAGCACCTGATCCATGCGATTCACCGCATCGTTCACCTGCCCGATCCCGCCGCGCTGTTCTTCTGAAGCTTCGAAGATGCTGTCGTTGATTTCGACCACGCGCTGGATCGCACGCCGAACGTCCTCCATGGCACGTGCCACCCGGTCGGCATGTGCGGCCCCGCCCGAGATGGACTCGACCGAGTTGCTGACCAACACCTTGATTTCCTTCGCCGCATTAGCCGCCCGTTGCGCGAGGCTGCGCACCTCCCCTGCGACGACAGCGAACCCCCTGCCGTGCTCACCGGCACGCGCCGCCTCGACGGCGGCGTTCAGCGCAAGAATATTGGTCTGAAACGCGATCCCTTCGATCAGCGCGGTGATTTCCACGATCTTCGCCGAGCTGGCCGAAATCGTGCCCATCGTGCCGCGCATCTGCTCGACCGCCGCCGCGCTCGTATCGGCCGCGAGCGACGCCGCGTTGGCACACTCCGCAGCCTGGCGAACATGATCCGCATTGCGTTGAACCGACAGGATCAGGTCGCCCATGCTCGCCGCAGTTTCCTCAAGCGAGGAAACCTGCCGCCTCGAGCCAGACGATAGGTCCGCGCTGCCTTCCGCTATCTGGCTCGATGCACGCTGGATCGCATCACTCGACCCCTTGATCGTATGCACAACGGTGCGACCGATTGCGTCGGACAACGCGTCGCCGGTTTCAGTCAGTTCGTCGATCGAGAAGGCCGCCATGTCCAGATTGCCGGAGCGAAGCACCTCGACAATGTCGTCGGATTGCGTCCGGAAGGCGGCCAGGACCTTCGCTACCCGGTCGGCCAGTCTAAGCTCATCCGTCGTCGCGATCTTTGCCGGATAGTAGTCACGCCAAGCCACATCGAGCTTCTTCTGCTCCTTGCCGATATCTGCCACGAGATCCGCCGCCCTCTCCTGTTCGTGCAACGCCTGGATGTAACGCATCTGCAGGCGGATCTTCAGCGCCGCCGCTTGCATCGCGGCGAGATCTTCGATCGGCACGGTACTCGCCGAATACATGCTGCCCATGTCGGCGCTGAGCCTTGCGAGACCGCGCAGACCCATGAGACCGATAACCACCATCAGCGCCACGCAGACGCTGAGCGTCAGCATGACCTTGAACCGGATTGTCCCCGCGAAAGCTCCCATACGGCCAGCCTTTTACTTTCGTTTTACGAACTATCTGGTTTTGCCGTCCTGCTGCCGCGCCTCTTACTGGCGTTGCCATGTGACGCTTCAGAAACCGCCGATACGGTCGGCTACGTCAGGCTTTCCTGCTATAGGCACTGCACCAGCCCTTGCCCGCGACCTGCTTGCCTCCGAACATCGGGCAAGCCGCGAACGCGTCGCTCGGCTTGCCCTGATAGAAGGTGCAATTCCCGCAGATCTGACCGGCCGCGTACTTCGCGTACCTCGCCTTGTCGACCTTGGTCGCGTCGGACTTGTAGCCGAGTGCCTGAGCCGTGGAGTCAGTGTCCGATAACTTTGGCGAATCGGCGAATGCAAGGCTCGAAAGTGCCAGACTCGAAGCGACACCGGCGGTCGTGATCATAAAAGTACGGCGAGATGTTTTCATGCAGGTCGTTACGCCGCCTTAACCATATCCTCGATCACCTTCTTCGCATCACCGAACACCATCATCGTCTTGTCCATGTAGAACAGGTCGTTGTCGAGCCCGGCGTAGCCCGCTGCCATCGAACGCTTGTTGACGATCACCGTGCGCGCTTTATAAGCCTCGATGATCGGCATGCCCGCGATCGGCGAGTTCGGATCGTTCTTCGCCGCCGGATTCACCACGTCGTTCGCGCCGAGCACCAGCACCACGTCGACCTGGCCGAACTCGCCGTTGATATCGTCCATTTCATAGACCATGTCGTAGGCGACTTCGGCTTCGGCGAGCAGCACGTTCATGTGTCCCGGCATCCGGCCGGCCACCGGGTGAATCGCGTACTTCACCTCGATACCCTTCTCGACGAGCTTGTCGGTCAACTCCTTCAATGCATGCTGCGCGCGCGCCACGGCCAGCCCGTAACCCGGCACGATCACCACGGTTTCGGCATTGCCGAGCATGAAGGCCGCATCGTCGGCCGAACCGGATTTCACCGGACGCTGCTCGGCCGAACCACCTGCGGCCGCCGCGCCCGCCTCGTTGCCGAAGCCGCCCAGAATCACGTTGAAGAACGAGCGGTTCATCGCCCGGCACATGATGTACGACAGGATCGCACCGGATGAGCCGACCAGCGAACCCGCGATGATCAGCATCGGATTGTTCAGCGAGAAGCCGATGCCCGCCGCCGCCCAGCCCGAGTACGAGTTGAGCATGGACACCACCACCGGCATATCCGCACCGCCGATCGGAATAATGATCAGCACGCCCAGCACGAACGCGATCAGCGTCATGATGATGAACGGCAGCCACGACTGCGTGAGGAAGAACAGAATGCCGAAGCCGAGCATCGCCAGTGCCAGCATCAGGTTGATCAGATGCTGGCCGCCGTACACGACCGGCGCGCCCTGAAACAGCCGGAACCTGTACTTGCCCGACAGCTTGCCGAACGCGATCACCGAACCCGAGAACGTGATCGCGCCGACGAACGTGCCGATGAACAGCTCGATACGGTTACCGTACGGCAGGAAACCCGGCGCCGTATTCTCCGGATCGACGAGGCCGAACGCGGCCGGCTCCGACACCACCGCATACGCGATACACACGGCCGCGAGACCGATCAGCGAGTGCATGGCCGCGACCAGTTCCGGCATCTTGGTCATCTCGACGCGCGCGGCGACGAACGCGCCCACCGCGCCGCCGACCACCAGCGCGACCAGCAGCAGACCGAGACCCAGAACGAGGTTCGAGCCGAGCCCGTTCGCCTGCTTGATGATCAGCGCGATGGTGGTGAGGATCGCGATCGCCATCCCGGCCATGCCGAAGGTATTGCCGATGCGCGCCGTCTTCGGATTCGACAGCCCTTTAAGCGCCTGGATGAAGCAGACCGACGCGACCAGATAAAGCAGCGTGACGACGTTCAGACTCATTACGCGTTCTCCCTGGTCGTGGATTGTGCCTTGTCAGCGGGGAGCTTCTTCGGCTCTTTCTTGCGGAACATCTCCAGCATTCGTCGTGTGACGAGAAAGCCGCCGAACACGTTGACCGCTGCGAGTGCAACGGCAAGCGTGCCGAAGAACTTGCCGGGCGTGCCCAAAGTCAGGCCCGCGGCGAGCATTGCGCCGACGATCACGATCGCCGAAATCGCGTTGGTCACGGCCATCAGCGGCGTGTGCAGCGCGGGCGTGACGTTCCAGACCACGTGGTAGCCGATGTAAATCGCCAGCACGAAAATGATCAGATTGATGACGGTGTGGTTGACGACTTCCATCGCCGTTCTCCTTTAGTGGTTGCTCAGGCCTTGCGCGTGACTTCGCCGTCACGGGCCAGCAGCGTGGCCGCGACGATGTCGTCCGCGAGATCGATGGTGAGTGTCCCTTCCTTCGTGATGATCAGCTTGAGGAAGTCGAGCAGATTGCGCGCGTATAAAGACGACGCGTCGGCGGGCACCATCGAGGCCAGATTCGTATAGCCGACGATGATCACACCATGTTTCGTGACGACCTGGTCCGCTTCGGTCAGCGGACAGTTGCCGCCGCGCCGGCCTTCATACTCCGCGCCGCGTCCGGCGGCGAGATCCACCAGTACGGAGCCGGGTTTCATCGCCTGCACGGTTTCCACTGAAATCAAGGTCGGCGCGGCGCGGCCCGGAATCAACGCGGTGGAGATCACCACGTCCGCCTGTTTGGCGCGCTCGTGGACCAGCGCCGACTGGCGTTGCAGCCATGAAGGCGGCATCGGCCGCGCATAGCCGCCGACGCCTTGCGCGGCTTCGCGCTCCTCGCCGGTTTCGTAGGGCACGTCGAGAAACTTCGCACCGAGCGACTCGATCTGCTCTTTCACGGCCGGCCGCACGTCCGACGCCTCGATCACCGCACCCAGACGCTTGGCGGTCGCGATCGCCTGCAAGCCCGCGACGCCAGCGCCGAGAATCAGCACGCGCGCGGCCTTCACGGTGCCGGCCGCGGTCATCAGCATCGGCATGAAGCGCGGATAGAGCGTGGCGGCCAATAAAACCGCCTTGTAGCCCGCAATGTTCGCCTGCGACGACAGCACGTCGAGACTTTGTGCTCGCGTGGTGCGTGGCGCGGCTTCGAGCGCGAAGGCGGTGACACCCGCGGAGGCGAGCTTCGATGAGTTTTCGGTATTGAACGGATCGAGCATGCCGACCAGCACCGCGCCGCGTTTGAGCAACGGCAATTCGGCGTCGGTGGGCGACTGGACCTTCAGGACGAGATCGGCGCCGAACGCGGTCGCCGCGTCGACGATCTCCGCGCCGGCGGCCGTAAAGGCATCGTCAGGAAAGCTGGCGCCGGTGCCGGCGCCGCTCTGGATCGTGACCCGGTGGCCCTGGGTCACATACTTCCTGACCGTTTCGGGCGTCGCGGCGACGCGGGTTTCGTGCGCGCGCGTCTCGGCTGGCACTCCGATGTGCATATACCCTCTTTCGACGTCGTGGGAACGTTTTATTAAATGAAACGAGCCAGATTTGCCGTCACGCGAGACGGCAAATCCGCATCACAGGGACAAGTTGACAATGTCCGCATACGAACTAGCGAGCAGCTACTCTGCGAGCACCGTTTCCGACGAACAACTGACGTGGACGACCAATCTTCTGTTCCGGATCGGCGATCATTTCGTTCCACTGCGCAATCCAGCCGACCGTACGCGCCATCGCGAAGATACACGTGAACATCGAGGTCGGAATGCCCAGCGCGCGCTGCACGATACCCGAGTAGAAGTCGACGTTCGGGTACAGCTTGCGCGACACGAAGTATTCGTCTTCGAGCGCGAT
>NZ_JACHDL010000049.1:0-21580 GCF_014201055.1 Paraburkholderia sp. CI2 | reverse complement strand
AGCTTGTCGGTTCAGGGCGCCTCAAGGGTTCGCTGCGCCGGGCTCACGCCCGCCCTTGACCCGCCAAATCACCCACTCGGGTTTCAAAAGAGGCAGTAATTTACTATCGCGAGGTAAGCCGGTCCCACTCCCCGTTCATAAGCGTCGCATCTGCGTTGTCGAATGCTTACCGGCCGGAATGACGCAACATACCTGATAGTTAAAAGCGAAACCTTGTCACCGTATGATGCTAGCTTAATTATTAGCATATCTACGAAATCACGTTTGAGACTATATCCCGCATCGGATCTGTGCCGTAACCTCGCGTGAAATGCCCCAAAACCAATAAGGCAGCCGTTTTCGGCCTACAAAATGGCATCCATGTCCTCGTCTATGAATTATGCTAAATGAGCACCTCCGCCGTTACGAAACGTGCGGCTCATAAAGAAGACTTGTACTTGAGTAACCAGGTACCCAAGAGGGACGCCCAGCAAGTATCTGGAGACCTTCCCGTATCTGCACGTATTGCCTCGGATTCGCCTGTCATTCTAATTACGACACACGGAATTCGATTTGGAACGCCGTACGCTAGCGCCGGGCCATGGGCAAACCTCACCGGGCGAGGCTCGAGACGTCGTAGCGTACGCGAACGAGACGCAGGGAGAGATCGAAATGACGGAAGAAATCAAATATCTCGACTTCGATCTCCACATCTGGGCTGAAGGTCCGATCTACAAAGCAAGGGTCAGGGAGTCTCCGGCCGGCACAACGCAGAGCGCAACATTCACGTGGCCATTTATCGACCAAGCCGGCGTAATAAAAACTCGGTTGGAGAACGCCATTCAAGGCAGCCGCCGTTCACTAGTTGGCCCGCCCACGATAGAAGAGAAGATACTTCGGGATTTCGGAAGCAACGTTTTCCGCGCGATATTCCAAGAGACCACAGCCGTCGCCACGAAATTTCGATCAAGCATGGAAATGGTGAGAATGTCAGAGGAATTCCAAGGGCTGCGCCTGAAACTCAGCGTGGAGCCGCCGGAGCTCGCCATGCTGCCATGGGAGTATATGTTCGACGAGACCGCAATGGCAGACGATGCTCCACAACACTATCTGTGTCTCAGAAACAGCTCGCCGGTCGTACGCTTCCTAGAGGTAGATGCGCGGAGGCCGCCACTTTGCGTTGACGGTCCCTTGCGCGTGCTTGGCATGATCGCAAATCCCAATATTGAGGGCTACGCGCGCTTCGATATCGGTAGGGAGCGGCGTCGCATCGAAGAAGAAATGCGCAAGATTCCCGCCTCGCGAGTCAAGTTCAAATGGTTGACCGGAGGAACGCAAGATGACCTGCTAGAGGCCATGCAGGATGGGGGCTGGCATATTTTTCACTTCCTCGGCCACGGTGGCACCCAGACTTCTCTGTCCAATGGCAAGGAACACACCGAGGGTTTTGTGTTTATGGAGGACCGCCATGGCGACCCAGTCAAGGTGTTGGGTCCGGACCTCGCCCTGTTTCTCGAAAGCAATAAGCAACTGCGCCTCGCCGTACTCAATTGCTGTGAAAGCGCAAACGGCACATCCTTCTCGAGCGCAGGCGCCTCGCTCGTCAGTTTGGGCGTTCCTCTTGTCGTAGCGATGCAGTTCGCTATCTCCAACGGCGCTGCCGCACGGTTTTCCAATCAGTTCTATAGGTCTCTCGTTGCAGGACAATCGGTTGAACAGGCGCTCACGGTTGCGAGGATTTACATGCGTAACGAGTTCAAATTGGAATGGGGCATCCCTGTGCTGTTTACTCGAGCGAGCCCCACTGTCCTGTTCCGCCCGACGGTGGACAGCGCTGAGGATTCCTCCTTTCCCGCAACAGCCGGCAAACGCAAACGCACTGCGGAAGCGCGTGCAGAATTGCGACGGTTGTTCCAATAGGACCGCCTGATCGATTCGAGGGGGAGATATCATGGAAAACATATCCTGGGCATCCGAACTTGGTTTCGCCGCATTACCCGTGGCATTGCTAGCGTGGAACAGATTCAATGTTCCAAGCTGGTCGCGTACGTACACTAGCGCAGCGCAGTATCGCGGGGCGCTCGCCGCGCATGTAATCCTCTATGTGCTGGTGCTCGTGCTGGTTTGCGCGGTCCTGAAACGTAACTTTGGCGGCGTCGGCACGATATGGTTCGGCCTTGGCATTACTCTGCTGTTATGCATGGTGGGCCCAGTCGGACGTGCGCCACGCATGTGGCTGCACCGGTTGGCATGCATTCCGTCGAAGGCGCATAGCCTGGGCAAGGAACTCGCGCTGGCGAAGTTCACGATTGCGAAGTCACTCCAAGAAGAGGTCCGCTCCATCTTGAACGAGCGCGGCCTCGAAAAAAGCAATGACTGGTCGGAACTCCAAGTTCCCATGCAGCGGCTTATGCAAGCGACCGCGTTGTTCGTTGAGTTGGGCCGCTGGGAAACCAGCTCACACTTTAAGCATTTCTTTCGCGAAGCGGACAACGACTTCTATGCGTTGCGTCGCCGGTTCGATCAGCTTTCCATCAAGACCCCTCGAATGTTCGCAACAATCGACCGTATCGGCGAAATGCTGCTCGTCGTTCGCACGTCTGGCGGCACAGTCGATATGAGAATATGGGACGATCTAGATGGCATCTCACGAAAGGTTGTGGGTGACCTTATCACGGATGCCTGCAAAGATATTGCCGACTTCTACGACGAAGCATGCCTCCTCGCGGCGCGAGGCGCCCTGTCGACTCAATCGACCGGCAAGAGCCGCGAAAAGCTCCTTCGCGGGCTCGGCTTCGAGTATGTATATGTAAAGAAACCGACCGCCTATGGCATCCTCGCCAAGGCCGCAGCGCTGCTATATATCGGTATCTGGATCATATTCCTGGCGCTTCCCGATCAAATCGCACTCGAGAACGGCGACATTTCGATCGGCGCTAAGGTCTCAATGATAACGGTAATCGTCACCGGAGCATTTGCGGTCACGGTGTTCGCCAAGCGTCATTGGGGCTTCGCAACCTCGGGCCTTGCGAACAGAACGCCAATCGGATTTCTGGTGGGAGCTGGGATCTGCGCCGCCCTCTTTTCAGTGCTGGTCAACTTGGCGACGGGCGCGATTTTGATCGGCGGATGGAGCGGCGCCATCCTCCGCCTTACCAACGGTTTACCTTACTTGCACGCTTCAACGGCTACCGCAGTGGTCGTTGCCTGGCTCGTGCAGGATCATCGGTGGCGCGGCACCGTGTCCGAGCGCTTACGTCGATTGCGCGACGCTGCGGTGCTTGGCTCGGCATGGTTTCTGTCAAGCATCGTTAGCAGCTTCTTAATTTACCTCATCAGACATGAGCACCCAACGCTGCACGCCGTCGTATGGATGCCTGTCGCCGGGCTGGTCTTCGGCTATGTGCTCGGATACTCCGTGCCTGAGTCGATACGGCTAACTTATCCGCACGTCACAACACGACCAGCGGAAGGTGTGTTCGTGACGGCCGGAAGCCACATATAAAACCGGCGGACAAGCATACACCCGATTACCTCCTAGCATCTACATAACAGGGAGCATAGCCATGTCGTTCTACTTGCATCAATGGAGCTACAAAGACGCGCAAATCAAGTCAATGCTGCTAGAACCAGACGATCGTGCCGAAGTCGTCCGCACAGCGACAGAAGCATTTGGAGGAACGCTGCATCATTTTTTTTATAGCTTCGGGGAATTCGACGGCGTCGCGATATCGGAATATCCCGATAACGAAACAGCACTCGCGAGTCTAATGTCAATTTTTGCTCAAGGCCGAATCAACAACGTGCGAAGCACACTCCTCTTTACTGCAGAAGAAGGCCTGAACTCATTGCGCAAGGCGAGAGAAGTGATCGGTGCGAATGACGCAGAGCCCGTCAAGAAACAGTCTTCGCGCTCAGCCGAAAAACCTTAGGAGAACTATGTGCTAAAAGCGGCGTTGTGCTTTGATGCAGACATGAGCGCAGGTACCGCGCTCGATCGTCTCGCAATGAACGGCTTTTGGATCGATTCTCAGCACGCGGCGGCGCACGACCGAATCGCGAAAGTCGCGCAGCGACTCGGGCAGACAATCAACGTCGTCGCGCGTTCGCTTGCAAGCGACGTGTCCGCGACGCGTGCCGCAATTCGCTTGCAATCAGGGACGCTGGTTAGCTGGTACGTGCGCGAACTCGACGACGTTCTCAGGCTGTGTATGCAGGCTTCAGCCGATACACCTCTTTTCAAAGTTCTTTCGCTGGGTCGGTTAGGAATTGACCCGGCGGTCGCTATCCATGGTCTGTCGGCTAAATTGACCCTACCCGCAGTACTGTTCGACAATGGCGAGCCCGTGGCCACATGGCTACGACCTCCTGGCACGGAAACCGCAGCTGATCTCGTCAGAGACACCGGACCGGAGGCAGCCGACCTAACGATCCTGGGCAAAGAGCGCGACGATAAGGATGTATTTGCGTGGCCGCGTATCGACGCGCCAGCATTCGTGGCGGCTCTCAAACCGTTTTCGGTCGTCGTCGGCTTTGCGCAGCAGAAGCAGCCGGATGTAGCCGGACAGCCCATCAGTTTTCCTAGTCACAATGACGTAGAAGAAATCGACGTGACGATCGAACTCTGCACGTCGCCAAGCGTGCGCGCGCTGAAAGGATGGAGCCGCGCGCTGCGTGTGTCGCTTATTCACCCCCATTCGGCAGAGGTAAAGTTTGAACTGGTAAGTGACGAACCCGCCGATGCAACGCGCCCCCTTCTGACCATGCTTGAAGTGCGGTACTTGCTTGGCGGAACCGTTTGCGGTACTGCAGCCAAGGCGCTCATCATTACAGCCTCTGGCGCGCCTGCCCTGTGGTCGAGCAAACTGAACGTCGATGCATGGGACAGCCTTCCGGTCGAAGCGAGCCGGATTACGCTACAAGCCGACAGTGAAGCGCCCGACCTGACGATCGAGATCTCCAAGCCAGATCGGAATCCGTCGAGTGGCCAATTTATGTGTCAGCTTTATTCACCGCATACGCTCGCAACGGCCCGCGGACCCTTTCCGATAAGCCTGGGCGAGAATGCAGGCAATGCGAAGAGCTTTGCAAAAGCGCTCGTCGACGAAATTCGGATCATGGCGCACGATCCCATGTTGAACATGACACTCGTGGGATACGCGAAACACATTGCGCACTGCCTTCCAAACCAAGTCTTCGACGCTTTGCGCGAGGTGGCGAACTCGACGCCGGACGCAGCACCTGCTGTGTTGATCGTAAGCACCGAGCCATACGTCCCTTGGGAACTGGCGTGGCTGGAAAATCCGATCGATGTGGAACGTCCGCCGTTTCTCGGTTGCCAAACGGTACTCGGCCGTTGGTTGCGCGACGCGAACACCGGCACCATGCCCGTATTGAACGGCAACGCCCAGCGGCCCGCAATTCACCCGATTGCACACATGACAGTGCAAAATCTGGCGGTAATGGCAGCCTACTATAAGCCGGAGACCGGCTTGCGGCGATTGTGTAAGGCAGAAGACGAAGCCCGCATAATCTCGGACCGTCACGGGGGGATCTCACTTCCGGCAATATCCGAGTCAATGAAGGATTTACTTGGTCGCAGACTCAGGTCTCGCGGACAACTGATCGGCGGAGTCGAGGCCGTACATTTCGCCGGTCACGGCGACTTTGATCCTACACAGCCGGAAGCGTCAGCGCTCTTTCTCGCAGACGGCGTTCCACTACGATCGACCGCCTTTCGCGCCGCAGACTATGGTGGTGCATTGCAACCGATAATTTTCCTCAACGCATGCATGCTTGGCATCGGCGGCGAATTGCTTGGAGACATGGCTGGTTTCCCGGGCAATTCGCTGCGCGGCGGCTTCGGCGGCGTGATCGGCGCACTGTGGGAGATTGACGACGCTCTGGCGCACGACATCGCGCTCGAATTCTGGCGGCGTGCGCTGCCGGATCCGCCGGCACGGGGAGAGCCGATCGGTGCCATTCTTCGAGACTTGCGCGCGAAATACTTCCCGGATGCTATACCGGCACCCGACCCAACCTATCTCGCATATGTCTTTTACGGTCATCCGCGATTGACCTTAAGTCGCAGATGACGTTTCCGGAGAGCATTCCTATGACAATCCAGCTAACAGGCTCCGCGAATTCTGTCGCGCTCGGTGGCGGCTATGCGCTGCGGGCACCAGGCCTCCAAGGAACTGCCGAAACGTTGCATCCGGGTGGGGCGGCGACGCGAACGGTCACGCGTGATCTTGCCGCAGGGATCGTCGCGCTAGATGAAGCCTTGCAGGCGGGGGCCGTAAGCGAGGTCAAGATCATCGATCTGTCGATCAAGCCGACGCCGCCCACGTCGGCACCGAACACGTTACGCTCCGCACATGGCGGTCAGGTCGAACTCGAAGTGCCCGACCTGGGCGACGCTACGGGTCAACTGGTCGTATCCATCGACGATGCGGGCGGCGTGCGCTGGCATCTGCCCGAAGTCAAAGCGGGGGGGGCGAACGCGGCAGCGCGCGGAACAAGTGGCACACTTCGCTTCCGAATTCCGACAACGGCGACAGCACATGCCATCCAACCTAGGGCCTCGCCGAAAGCGCCACAACGCAGCCTGTTCGGGGGGGCTGGCCGGCTGTTACTCAAAGTGCTCGTCTATCCCGTCACCGACCCGCTGATTGGGACGGTTAGCGACGCGTTCGCCGCGCGATGGGAAAAGCTCAAGCGGCCGTATCGCTTGCGCATCTTCGCTCCCGACAACTACCGGAATGCAGACGTACAGCCGATGTCGACTGGCGAGTTGGCTAAGGTTTGCAATGTCGGACCGGTATTGATGTTTGTACATGGCACTTTCAGCACGGCGCATGCAGGGTTCGGAGGTCTTGATACAAATACGGTTGTCGAACTTAACAAACGCTACGGCGCACGCGTAGTGGCGTTCGATCATCCTACCCTCGCCGACACGCCCGTGGACAATGTTCGCTGGCTCCTAGGGCAGCTCCCTTCGTCAGAGGTGCAACTCGATGTCGTTTGCCATAGCCGTGGAGGCTTAGTTGCCCGCGTGCTCGCCGAGCGTCATCCGCAGTTTGCGCTTGATGCATCGCATGTGAATGTGAGGCGTGCAGTATTTGCCGGCGTGCCGAATAGCGGTACGGTACTCGCCGATCCAGATCACATGATGAACATGGTGGACCGTCTAACGACCGTGTTGACCCTCTTCCCCACAGGTCCCGTGACGGAAACGCTCGAGGCGCTCGTCACCGTTGTCAAGATAATTGGTCACGGCGCACTGAAGGGATTGCAGGGTCTCGCTAGTATGCATCCGTCGGGCCCGATACTGTCGGTGCTCAATCAGGTGAGCGGGCGGCCTTGCGACTACTTTGCCGTGACATCGATCTATGAGCCGACCGAACGCGGACTGCGGGGAGTTGTCCTTGGAGCGGCGGATAACGTCGTCGACCTGGTGTTTGGAAATGCCGAAAACGATCTCGTCGTTCCCACGGACGGAGTCTGGTCGAGCAACGGAGGAGCGTGCTTTCCGCTTCGCGACGATCACGTATTCACGCTCGATCCTTCATTAGGCGTGACGCATACCAATCTGTTTCCGCATCAAGCTGTAGCGGACAAATTGCTTCAATGGCTTGCGCCACTATAGACTTCCGAGCCGGAAGGCGAACAAATTAAAAACCCGCGAGGCCTTACGCCACGCGGGTTTCCGGGGATACTAGTGGTGAGGAGAGGAGGATTGATGCGCTACTACCATCCGCGAGCCGAGGATCTAGCAAAGAGACTTGCGTAACTCCAACAGCAGGTTGCAAAGCGTCATGCCCCCAGAACTGCCCCCTGACGCCCTCTCCTTCGAGCATCGAGGCGACTTAAGCGAGCCGTTGTGAAGTCCGACGATTCCCACTCGATCATAAATAGCTTCAAAAACACCATATACGTCTTTATCTTACTAAAGTGTTGATTTGCACCGGAAACTGACCCACTTTTTGCACCTAAAATTGACCCACCCCTGATGCGCAGAAACATCATTCTGGTGCGTCGATTTCCTCCTCTTTTTGTCGCTTAGGTGAGCTTTTTCGGGTTGCAGCCCGCGAAGCGGGCTGCCCCGCCGTGCTGTTTTTGAAGCGCCATGAGTCGTTGCCGGTTTCGACTATATGACAGTGGTGCGTGAGACGGTCGAGCAGTGCCGTCGTCATCTTCGCGTCGCCGAATACGTTCGACCATTCTGTAAAGCTTAAGTTGGTCGTAACGAGAATGCTCGTACGCTCGTACAGTTTAGAGAACAGGTGAAACAGCAGTGCACCGCCCGTTTGGGTGAATGGCAGATAGCCTAGTTCGTCGAGAATGATAGCGTCGACATACATCAGGCGGTTGGTCAACTGGCCAGGTTTGCCAGCAGCCTTTTCGGCTTCGAGCTGGTTCACGAGCTCGACGGTGGTAAAGAATCGAACTCGTTTCCCATATTGCTGTATTGCTTCGATACCGATAGATGTCGCAAGGTGCGTTTTCCCCGTGCCAGGTTCCCCGATGAACACAACGTTCTGCGCGGACTCGCAGAACCGTACAGAGTGGAGCTCGCGCACGAGAGTTTCGTCGACGCTTGCCTGCTCGAAGTCAAAGCCGGCAAGGTCACGGTGCGCGGGGAAACGTGCAGCGGCCATCTGATAGTTGATTGACCGGACCTGCCGCTCAGCTGTCTCCGCCTTCAGCAGCATCTGCATGAATTTCTCCGGTTCGAAGTCGTTGTGACGCGCCTGCGCGACCAGCTCTGGCCATGCTTGCGCCATTCCGTGGAGCTTCAACGACTTGAGCAGTGCGGCGGTTTCATTCGACATGACCATCCTCCTCGTTACGCGGAACGCGAAGCCGCTCGTAGCGGTGGACATCCGCAAGCGGCTCGACCTTGAGCGTGATTGCTGTTCTCACCACGTCACCTGCACGTGCCGTCGGACTCTTTAGCCGAGCAAGGATGTTGAGGACATGGTCACCGCTCGGACGCCCGGATTCGAGCGCAAGCTCAACCGCAACCAGCACGGCCTCCAACCCATGAACCGGAGTTGCCGCAAGGACCTGAACCATGACTCGGTCGCCACCGGTCTGCTTCAACAAGTGTCTTTGCAGTCGAAGCATCGGTTCGGGCATCGTTAAGAAGGGCGCGCCGTTTCTCAAGGAGCCGGGCTTACGCTCAACCAGGTTGATGTAGTGCCGCCAGTCGTAGAAGGTTTGGTAACGGTCGAAGCTGCGCGGATGGCGCGCTATTTCGACGCCATCGGCCACGAGGCTGATGTAGGTCGGATACCTTCGGAGACTGACGATGTGATGTGCATACTCCGTGGGCACGCTGTAGCGATTGCGGTCAAGATGCACCAGACTCGTTGGCGAGACGCGGACAGGCTTCTCGATGTAGCCGTCGAACGGTTTTGGAACCTGCATCAGCCGTGGACGTTCATCCGTCAAGGCATCCTCTACGGTCAGCTCAGGCCATTGCGGATGCTTCAACTGCTTCCAGGCCTGTTGGCATCGTTCCGCCAACCATATGTTTAGAACTTCAAGCGACTCCCATCGAACGGCGATTGCATCGTGCCAAATCTGTCGGCGTCGGTCCTGAACGTTCTTCTCGACGATGCCTTTCTCCCAGCCGGCCGCCCGGTTGCAGAACTCAGGCTCGAATAAGTAGTGGCCGCACATCGCGTGGAAGCGCGCGTTGATGGCCCGTTCCTTACCCGGTCCGACTTTATCGACGGCGGTCTTCATGTTGTCGTAAATCCCCCGTCGAGGAACGCCGCCTAAAGCGACGAACCCTCGCGCGTGGGCGTCGAACAACATCTCGTGGCTTTGGGTCGGATAGGCAACAAGCCAGAAGGCCCGACTCGCAGCGAGCTTCATGTGAGCGACTTCTATCCGTCGCCTGAGCCCACCAATGAAGACATACTCGCAACTCCAGTCGAACTGAAATGCTTCGCCGTATTCGAAAGCGAGCGGCACGAAGGCGCCACGCTGCGCCCCGGCATCGCGTTCCTTCTTCCAATTGCGCACGAACGCTGAACGCGGTCGTAGCTGCCGTCGTAGCCAGCCGCCCGCAAATCCTCGTACATCTGAGTCGCCGAGCGTCGCTCTCGTCTGGGACGCTTAACGTCGGCGACCAGCCACAGCCGCAGTTGCTCCGACCACGGGTCGACGACGCTGTTGTTGACGCGTTTGGTGTACTTCGGCTCTTCGGACGACGGCTCGCGCAGCCATCGTCGAATCGTGTTTCTCGAGAGTCCCGTCTGTCTCGCAATGTCCCGAAGCGGGACGCCATCGCGGAAATGCATCCGCCGAATCTTGGCCAACATGCTCACGGTTATCACTCCGTTCTCCTGCTTGGCGTCCAAGCAGGAAGTTGAACATGTGGGTCAATTTTCGATGCAAATTTCTAGCGGAAGTGGGTCAGTTTTGCGCGCGCATCAACACTGCACGCGGATGACACGCCGATCCCGGTGCTCGAGCCGGGCAAGAAGAAGACAAGGACCGGGCGACTGTGGGTGTATGTGCGCGATGACACCCGTTCGGGCTCGACCGAACCGGCCGCGGTGTGGTTTGCTTACTCGCCCGACCGCAAAGGCATCCACCCCCAGACCCATCTCGCTGGATTCGAGGGCATCCTGCAAGCCGACGCCTACAGTGGCTTCAACGAACTGTACGAGAGCGGCAAGATCCGTGAAGCTGCATGCTGGGACCACGCGAGACGGTACCTCTACGACGTGCATGCCCGAACGCCTACCGAGGCGACCCGAGAGGTGCTCGAACTGATCGGTGGACTTTACGGCATCGAGGCGGACATCCGTGGCAAACCCGCTGCTGAACGGCTGTGCCTGCGGCAGGAGAAAAGCGTGCCGCTGCTCGCGACCATCAAGACGTGGATGACGGACAAGCTCGCAACGCTGTCGAAGAAATCCGAACTGGCCAAAGCGATCCGTTACTCGCTCAACCAGTGGGACGCGCTCGCGCTGTACTGCGAAGAGGGTCGTGCTGAGATCAGCAACGCCTTGGCCGAAAACGCGCTGCGCTGTGTGAGTCTGGGCCGCAAGAACTTCCTGTTCGCCGGCTCCGACAGCGGAGGCGAGCGGGCAGCCGCGATGTACGGTCTGATCGGCACATGCAAGCTCAACGGGATCAACCCGCGCGCCTACCTCGAATACGTCCTGACCCATATCGCTGACCATCCCATTAACTGCATCGACGAACTGTTGCCCTGGAACGTGGCCACGAAGCTGCCTCGGCAGTCTGGCCCATCGGCGTCTGCTGACACGTAACCCGATTCCCGATCATGCCTCACGCGGGCGCCGCGTTGCGGACGGCCGTCGCGAGGTGCTTACCATCTTGAGACATACGACCGCGATGCACCTGTTGCAGGCGGGCGTGCCATTCAACGTAATCGCCTTGTGGCTCGGTCACGAGAGCCCGATGACAACCCATCGCTACGTCGAAGCTGACCTCGCGATGAAGGAGAAAGCGCTCGGTCGGCTGGAGGCGCCCGATGCCAGGATTCGCCGGTATCAGGCACCGGACGCGTTAATTCGCTTCCTGCGGACGCTGTAACTATGCATAGGCTTCGCCAGCCCCTACCGCACCCATCAGGGGGCTGGCCGCGCTCACGATGACCATCTGCGCATAGTTGCGACCTGAGCATAGGGGTCTGCTTTGTGACGGCATATGCTCTTTATGGCGTGCACGTGATCGCCGGTATGCGCGGCGTCGAATTTCAAATCCGCCACTACGGTCGAAGACAGAAGAAGTGTCTTTTCGTGCTCCAATTTGCATGACTGGACGAGTTGTCTACATCGTATGTGAAGCCTTTAAGGCCGCCGTTGTTATCAAACTTCCCGTCGTAGGCGCCCCGCGTCTTGTTATCCCACTGTATTACGACGTGAAAATTTGAACCAACAATGTTGCTGCCAGGGGCAACTTGGCCATTAGTAACAAAGCCTGATGGCCCATGTTCATATCGCGCGGAGCCCGTTACGGCGCCATTGCGGTTTTGTATCAAATTGAACACCGGAGCATAGCCATTCTCCTGCGCGACCGTAAATCCTCCTCCCACATCCCAAAGCGAACATGCCGCGCAGGTCGTATAACTCGCTAACGCGAAACAGCCCGCACCGCCTGACGTCAATAAGCGACACAGTTTCATCACAGTTCCTTCGTTCGTCGGAATACGATTACACAAGGGCAACAACTGCTTTGGATGCCGCTGCGCCGGCAGATTGTGCAGCTGCAACTAGTGTTCCGTTCCGTTGTTAACTGGGCTATACGGGCTCTACACCGTTATCGGACTAAGCGCGGCGAGCAGGTCACAATCCGCGTTCAAAGACTTATCGCCTCTTCCCTCGATTTCCGAGTTGCGTGCTGCGTCCAACCGGATCGCCCTCCAAATGTTTGCGACGGCGAAATGCAATGTATGAGAAGAGAACGGCTAGCAGCAAGACTCCCAAGATTAGATAGATGAGTTCCAATGTTCCATCTCCGCCATCCGGAGACACACCAAACCAACGCTCTATGAAATTCATCTCGTCCTCTTCAGCTTCGATTGGGCACAGGTGCGTGACTCAAACATCTGCTCTCCAGACGACCGCTACCTCATGGGCGATCCGCGTTGTCAGAGACAACAATCGTATGCGTTTCCATGGACCTGTCGGAGTTTGGGGCACCGCCAGCCGATTCAGTCACCGGTTGACCTAGACCGCCTCCGAGGGCGAGCTCGGAAATCGATCCGGCTACAAACGGAAGCGGAGCACCCGATTCAGCAATCGTCGGGAAGGAAGAAGGCGCAGGGCCCGCATTCAGCGCCCCAAGAGCGGCAGCCTTGCTCGCGATATCGTCGGGTACGACGCCTTGCATCGTCGTGTCTGGCCCTTTCTGGGGTGTCTGGGTCCGGCTGACACCTTCTGCTTGCGGCAAGGAAGGTTTGCCGGTGGCGCCGTCGGAGATGGTGATCGTCACTTCCATGATGATTTCCTTTTTCCCTAGCTAAGTACCGCATATCGGCCCTCGAACGTTACCGCTGCGTTCGTGAGATTCTGAACCGTGATCCAATACGTGCAAGCGGTCGCGCTCGCGCGCTCGACGGCGACATTCCACTGTAGTTCGGGAGCAGTTGTATTGACTGAAGTGGGCATCATGTACCACACCACGTGCCCCGCAGGATTCCAATTAAAGGAAAACCATTTCTTTGTCTCGCCCGGGTTCAGGCTGCCAGTCCATTGAACGCCTGTGTACATGTTATCGCTCCTAGCGTTAATACCGACTCAATATGCAATAACGGCCTTCGAAGGAAACCGCGACATTGGTGAGGTTCTGAACGTTGATCCAATAAGTAACGTGCTCCGGATCTGAGCGTTGCACCTGCACCGTCCAGGTAAGCTCCGCGGCGCCTTGGTTCACGGTGCTCGGCATCACGGTCCACACCATGTGCCACGTCGCTGGCCAGCCCCAGGAAAACCAGCGCTTGGTCTCGTTCGGATTCAGACTGCCGGACCATTGCACGCCGCAGACGGGCGTGGTCATCCACCCATCCACTGGAATCTCCCAAACGCCGCGGTTACGAGTGCCTGCGCGCAGTACCCGGGCGTACGGATGGAATACAATGTCGCCGACAAACGAATTTGGCAGCGACGCCGAGAAGTCTGTCCACGTGGTTCCGCCATCAAGAGTCTGATAGACACCGAGATCGGCTGATACCCATGCGCGGTTACTATTCGAAGTGTCGACGTCAACCGCTGTAATCGGCAGATTCGGGAGGTTATGAGTGACGTCCGCCCACGCGGAGCCACCATTGTCTGAGCGATACACCCGGCCACCGCCCGTCGTGGTATAGGTGGCCCAGATACGATTCGAGTTTGATGCGTCAACCACAATGTCGCTCATGCTCGCGTTTGCGCGAGGCGTAGTGAGCGCGGTGACTGCGGTCCACGCAGATCCATTCCAGGTCGTCCTGAATATGCGTCCGTCAGTCGATCCGGTGTACACGGTGTTTGCGTTTGGTACGTACATCGCGCTGGAACGGGCAGCGCTGGGAAACGGCAAGCGCGTCCAGCTTGTCATATTGTTGCGTGAGACGTACAGAGCGTCACCGCCTATCGCGACGGTATCGCCACCATTCGCACTGGCGTCCATCGGTGGATAAAACAGACTTCCTTCACCGGCCGGAACGGGTGGCGGCAGATAAGTCCATGAACCGAAGTCGCCACTGGTCGTGGACCGTTCAGGACTCATGTTGTAGTACGTGTGAAAAACAGTGCTCGGTGTCGTGCGATTGACAGCACAATCTCCGCCATCTCCATCGGCAACGTGGGTCCACATAGGCGATCCCGTCCAGCGTTCAGTTCCGTTATCCTGAGTTCCGCCGATGATCCAGCGAGAAGAGCCAAGGCTTTGCGCGAGGTATTCAAACTCGGAGATTACAAGGCCGTTATTGCAGGACGCCCATGTGACCCCTCTGTCAGGGCTGCGAAAAAGGCCGCCATCGCAACCCACGTAAATCGTATCCGGGTGCCCCGTTTCAAAGGCAATGGCATGCTGATCGGGGTGTATGGAATCTCCAGTCGTTCCTTTGTTGCTGATCGTCCGCCATGTCCAGGCGTTTCCGGACAGATCTCCCCGATAACTCTCAATGGCGCCGAGATAAACCTGGCTGGCGTTATCCGGGGAGCATGCGCAGTACCAGTCGTACCAGGCCTGGCCCGTCGAGACGCCGGGTGGAACCGGCTGCGCGGCCCACCCGGCGCTCGTGCGCCGCCAAAGATAGGCCGAGCCTCCATTGGCACCCCACGCGTATGCGACGGTGTTATCTGTTTTCGCAATCGAGACCGCCAGACGGTTGAAAGAACCAGGCGTGCCTGGCAATGAAACCGCAGTCCAGTTGACTCCGCCGTCGGTGGACCGGAAAATACCGTCCGAACACGCTGCCAGAACCTCAGTGGCAGACATAGACACTGACCAGGTTACAACCGCGCGGCGCTGCGTCCAATGAACGCCGGCGTCGTTCGACTCGAATAGTCCGCCCGTGGTCGCCGCCAACATGCTCTGCGTGTTCGTGGCGTCAACCACCAGATCATAAAAGCCTTGACCGGTAAATGGGGCGGTACAGAGCGTGGACCAACTGGCGCCGCCGTTGGTGGACTTCAGGATTCCCGCGCCGAGCCAGGACCACCAGTTGCCCTCTCCTGTTCCGCAATAAGCTATCGACGGATTCCGTGGATCGAAAACCACCGCCCCCACAGCCAGTGTCGCCGCATAGTCGGTCCGTGGAGCCCAGCTGCCGCCGCGATCAAAGCTCTCCCATACGCCGCCATTGGCCGCGCCGCATAACACGTGCGCAGGGTTGGAGGGATCTACTGCTATTGCGGCCACGCGGCCGGATACATTGACACGGCTGGAACCATACGTCTGTCCGTTGGGAATCGTCCACGGCCCCAGATTGCGCCACTGTGGACCGGTCGCAGTCGGTATGCTCGGAAGAGGACCGGACTCTTCGAGTGCAACCGACTTGTAGTGTTCCGCGACCTGCGCCGTCAAGGTATGCACGTCTGCGCCGGATACATACAGTTTTTGCTCGAGAGGCGCGGCGCTATAGGCCTGGGCACGATCGTGGAAGTCCCTGCGCAACTCCTCGGTCAACGCTCTTTGCACGGTTGCCTCAGCAACCTCACCAAGCCCCCTCTCCTGCAGGAGTTGCTGCAGTCTAAGCAAAGCTTTGCCGCCCGGGGGCCTTTGATTTGTGCGCGGTTCAATGTTCTTCCCAACCGGCTCAATCAATTCATCCATCGAACTTTTCATGAGACCTCCGATCGCGCGTCTACCAAACCGATATATCCGCGAATACTGGACTACCTACCCTTTCTTGTTTTCTCCGGAGGGTTCGTCAGAGCAATCAGGCTCGTTCGGGTCATTCCGTTCTTTTTTGTGTACCGGCTCCCCCTGAGGTTCGCGTCGACGCACGAATTCGTCTTGCCGTTCGCGAGCGTGATCATTCGGGGATTTCTCATCGCGCTCTATTTCTTCGTCGTGTGGACCACGTGGCATTTTCAACACTCCTCCCCAAGTCAAATACGCGAGAACCTGGATTGACGGCTGCCAAAGCGAGGTTGAGTTTCCAACTACCGTGTTTGTTTCCCAGTCATGACGATAGGTGAATCCGGTGCCCCCTAGATCTTCCGGCTGCGCCCCTTGCGCCCCACCGCCCAACTGACGAACCGCGGAATCGTCGACTATTTGTAAGATCTCGGCCCACGGCGTCGGAATTAACGATGACCCTGGGTATCGTTCCCGGATCCCAGGTGACGTCACGTCACGCGGGGCCAAGAAATTTGTTGTTTGCTAATTCATTTTTCACTCCTGATTGATAAAAATCAACATTTTGCTAAGCTGAAAATACCAACCATTATTGAAATGAACAATTAATTTTGTTACGTATGCTGACCTATGTTAAAAAAATGTGACATTCATAAATATTTCTTTGTTTAAATATGGATTGAGACGCGCCGTCGCCGGGTGACTTTGTTATATGTCACACCACTAGTAGTGCATTTTTGATTAATGGCTCGGCCTAACAGCGCGTAGATCTTCGCGCGCAATTATTATTTGGAATCAATTTTCAAGATATACGATAGATTAAATCTTACTTATTGCAAGGCAATTTGATCGCGCCCGGCAAGGATCCTAGAAACGGGGTAGAAATGACTTGGTAGCACAACCCCCTCCAGGCAGATAATTCATGTAGCGTAAAGGAACAATTTGAGATCAATTTCAATCTGAAGCCCCATACTAAAATCTGGATTCTCCTCATTTTTGTCTTAAAAGTCTCATTTTTGGCTTAAAAGAACTGCCGTCACGCCAACAGACATTTTCCTTCTGTCGCATGGATCCAGCCACAAAGGAACTAGGCCGGCGACGCGTGGCTGCCCAAGGTCTAGCGAACATGTCGGAGAAGCATTTTGAATACCGAACGTATGCGTCTTTGACATAACGCCTGATCTCGACAAGCGACACGATACGCTGCTTGGCCCGCTACCGGACATGAACCTGAGGGAGGCGCGCGCGTGGCGCAGCGCGTGTGCGGATTGCGGATCGCCGAAGCAAAAAATTCATAAAAGCGAATGCTGGCCCGTCCGCCAGAGCTGGCAGCCAGCATCGGCAAGTTAAAGAGTGCAGCGCAAGCGCCGTGGGCGTTTTCACTGGGGAAAATGCCGAAATTGAGCAAGTCCGACCCCAGCACGGAAGCGGTGCCTGCGGGAGGGACACGTGGCCGTCTCAGCAGCCGCTCGCATCTCACCCGTGTCAATAGCGACCGAAATGACATGGACGCCAGTGGCAACGTAAGCGTGAACCTGCTGCGATGGGCGCAGATTTAACGCCTCGCGCCCATCGATCGGGGTGTGCGCAGTAGCGGCGGCAACAGACAAATCCGCTATCGCGCGTGATGATGATGGCATCAGCGATGCCCGTACGAACAAATGTTGGCGCAGTTACTTGGTCAGCATCGGTGTCGGAAGGTTGCCGTATCCAAGCGGGTGGGACGTCAACCGTAATTTATTCGCTCATTCACGGACACCTGCGAGACGTTAAAAAAGTCGATTGGAAAATCAACAGTCGCACCAGCGTTCCACTTTCCTGAATCCCAAATATCTGGGGTGTTAATAAAGCGACAGCTTGATTAACGAGCCAACATGACGGCGGGCTCGAGGGACTTGGCGTCTCGGCGGATATGACTTTACTGCTCGGCGGTGTTCGCAAAAGTAACCCTCAACCTTGGTGCTTGCGATGCGTTGCGAGAGATGCTTCCGACCTCAGAGCCTAAACTTTCCAGGCAGAACAATATGCAATATCTCTTGTAAATCAAAGACTTAGATTTGACTGCGCGCCAAATCTTGCCTAGTGTTGTAGGAACAACCGTTATTCGGCTTGCGCCTATGAGCACTCCCTTTGCTGTTTTCCTTCGCGGTCTGCGACTTCGCGGCGCGCTTTCGCAGACCGACCTCGCAAAGAAGCTCGGCTACGAGCAGGCATATGTCTCGGCGCTGGAGTTAGGCACAAAGCCGCCAAGCACAGAATTTCTGGAAAGACTTAGCGAAGGTTTTCCACTTGCGGATGTTGATCGGCAGGAGATGGAAAGGGAATTGCAGGATTCGCCGCGACGATTTGTGATTCCGGCAGATCTGCCGACAGAGGAGTACAGGCTTTACGCGGAGTTACAGCGGAAGATCGGGAGGCTGTTGCCGACCCAGATATCTACCTTGCGTGCGATCGTCCGGATGGACGAAGAAATGGCCGCACGGCCGCACTACGGAGCTGTTCGGGTTCGCCGCAAATCGAAGGAGGATCTGGAAATGTAGAACAGAAACGTAAACGGGACAAACCTCGCGGCCTGCCCCGTCCTAGGAAAAGCAAAGATAACTACGGTTGGCAAACCAAGTATCGTTCGCGCTTCTCCGAAGGTCAAGTCGGCGGCCGCCCTGGTGTAGGCCATTGCACGGTGGATAGTACCTGTGCGGGGGCGTTGTTACGTCTTCAAACTGGTGTTATTGACCGTACACCGCACTGATTCATTGCGGGGAAAGCGCGCGTCCGTTCTCGTCGCCACTCGTGCGATTTAGCGATGCGTGTCTCCGCATACACGGAGAAAGACGATGCACGGAACGCATGATTCAGATTCACCGCATCCTCGAACACGCCCGGCATATCACCGAACCAGAAACCCTGTAACGCCTTCTGGGCGTGGATTCAGGGCAAAGTACTTTTCTCGAAAAAACCGGCGCATGGTGCGTTGCGAAAGCTTGCTCGAATTCGATGCTCTTTTCCTCTTTGAATTTGCTCGTGGTGTTCGAACGTTTGAGGAGCAGCCGGTCTCGATTGAATACTCGCTGAACGGGCGTTCGCGCCGATACACGCCCGACTTCGGAGTCGACTGGGCCGATGGCCGACGCTGGTTCGTGGAAGTCAAGCCATCAGAAAAACTTGCGGAAACGCAAACCGCCGAGAAATTTAAAGCTCTCAAGCTATGGTTCGGTACCAGAGGTCATAGCCTTGTTGTCCTAAGTGAACTGCAGATCCGAAGGCCAATCAGGCTTCGCCAGATACGGGAGCTGCTGCGCGACTTCGCCGCAGAAAAGTCACATAAGGCCGATCTTAGGCTGTACAGCACTACGGCGGGCATGACATTCGGAGAGATGCTCGCAGCGGGTGCCGACGAAAAGCTAATCCGCGGCCTGCTTGCGCACAGGCTGCTGGCCTGCGATCTTGATTCGATCATCAACCATGAAACGGTGATTCGACCATTTGAGGAGGCCGATGATGACGCGTTATTCCTTTAAAAATGGCGAGTGTCTGCGTCTCGATGGGATCGACTATCGCATCTCTAAAGTGAGCGGCAACATCCTCGAGCTAGCGTCGTTTGGCGACAGCTCCCTTTCGTTGCGCAATGTGGAAGACCTTCTGTCGCAGTATGCAAACGGCCGATTAATGTTCGTGGAGCCGACGAAATTGGATGGAGAACAAGTCCAGGCCGAGGATCGCGCAGCAGTGGACCGCGGACTTGCCGACTTCCCGGAGAAAATTCAGCGTCTCGCGCTGCGCAAATTCAAATTTCTGCGCGAGATCTGCCCAGACGGCCGAATGAGCGTTCCTCGGGCGCTCTTGTCAGATCTGTTGCGAGGTGTTTGGGACAAGTTGGATCCGGAAATTCGTGGCGAGAGGCCGCCGTGCGTGGCCAGTTTTTACGAGTGGCGACGCTCCTGGGTTTGGGCGGACTTCGATGTTCGGGCGTTGATTGATAAGTGGGAGCTTCGAGGGAAAAAGCCGTCGCTCCCGCCCGATAAGCTCGTCGAACTGATCGATGAAGGAATCGAGAAGGTTTATCTCACTCCTCAGCGGGAGTCGCTTCGCGAGGTCCGTGACTGGGTTCAGCACGAGATAACGAAAGAGAACCGACACCGAGCACCGGAGGACGCATTGCCTCGCGCTACCCTTCGAATGCTTCGGCGCGCTCTTTCCCGGATTGACCGATATGCAATTCTAAAGTCTCGGTATGGCGAGCGATACGCTCAGGGAGCTACGCGAATCTACGGAAAGGGCCCGGTCTGCACACGGCCGCTCGAACGAGTCGAAGTGGACCACACTCCGCTCGATATTCTGGTGATCGATTCCAGCACGGGCCTTTTGCTTGGGCGACCGTGGATCACCGTGATGATCGACGCATACTCACGGATGATTGTCGGGATTCATATCTCATTTCGCAAACCTAGCGTTCGATCTGTCCTTCGATGTCTGAAGCACGCAATCCTGCCTAAGACCTACGTCAAAGAACGCTTCCCGAACGTAAGCGGAGAGTGGACCGCCTACGGATTGATTGACCAGCTTGTTTGCGACAACGGCCTCGAGTTTCACGCGCAGGATCTGGAAGCGGCATGCGCGGAACTTGGAATCCATGTCATTTACTGCCCGACCCGAACACCACAGATGAAAGGGCGTATTGAGCGCGTACTGAAGACGCTGAACTACGGATTGGTTCACTTGCAACCTGGAACAACGTTCGCGAAGTACGACAAGCGACACGCCTACGATTCCGAGCGGACAGCAGTGCTAACGCTAAAGGCACTGGAGAAGATCATTCACCGCTGGATCGTCGATGTGTATTGCGTGACGTTCCATCGAGGAATTCAGACTACGCCAAAACAGAAATGGGAGGAAGGCGTTGCAAAGTTTCCCAGAAGGTTGCCGCCCTCAACGGACGTCGTGAACGTTTATCTCGGAAACTCAGGGAAACGCAAACTCAGTAAAAATGGCATTGAAGTGCATGCGCTCCAGTATGCGTCGCCAGCACTCCAGGAGCTGAGGCGACGACGTGGTGACATCGAAGTCACGGTGCGCAACGATCCCGACAATCTCGGCTCCATTTTTGTTTTTGATGAGGAAGCGAAGCAATACATCGAAGCGAAATGCACGTTGCCCGAGTATGCCGACGGGATTACCGCTGAGCAACACGCGTGGATTCGGTCTAAGGCGCGAAAGGAGTACGGGGATTCGCCTCTCCCCCTTGCCCTACTTGCTGCAAAATCCGCGCTACGCGACGACACGACCCGGCTCATACAAGAATGCTATCCGACAAAGAAGAGGCCCAAGCCAGGTAAGCCCGCCACCGGCGATCGGGAGGCACTGGTGCAGCGCGAAGAGGCGCGCCAGGGACAACTACCACTAGAGCCGGAAATAGAACCGGGTGAAGCACCCGGTGTGCCGGATACCTCTCTGGATGACGAACCGGATATTCCACTGTTTCCAGTAAGGCGCGGAACGATTCCGCCTTCCGCGGCCCGGGGATCTAACTGACACATATAGCGGGCCGGTTAAACGGCCTGCAGTGGAGCTTGTCATGAAAGGCACGATTTGCATTGACATGGAAACCGAAGATGCTCGCCTGGACGGCGATTCCTCCAAAAGCCAGGACAACGGTCCTGGTGATAGCAAAGACGCGTTAAGTGTTCCTGGTAAAACGGTTTGACTTTGGCTAACCTGGCGTCTTGGTCGGTGCCGGGGTCGTGGATGAAGTGTGTCGTAGTGTTGAAGGCAG
>NZ_JACHDL010000048.1:0-22470 GCF_014201055.1 Paraburkholderia sp. CI2 | reverse complement strand
GATGCAGATGCAGATGCAGATGCAGATGGGGACGCGGATGCGGACGCTGATGCAGATGCTGACGCCGATGCAGATGCTGATGCTGATGCCGATGCTGATGCTGATGCCGATGCCGATGCTGATGCTGATGCTGATGCGGATGCCGATGCCGATGCTGACGCTGATGCCGACTCGGATGCCGATGCAGACGCTGATGCGGATGCGGATGCTGATGCTGATGCTGATGCCGATGCTGACGCTGATGCTGATGCAGATGCAGATGCCGATGCTGATGCTGATGCTGATGCTGATGCTGATGCTGATGCTGATGCTGATGCTGATGCTGATGCGGATGCGGATGCGGATGCGGATGCGGATGCTGATGCGGATGCTGATGCTGACGCTGACGCTGACGCTGACGCCGATGCTGACGCCGACTCGGATGCGGATGCGGATGCCGATGCGGATGCGGATGCGGATGCGGATGCCGATGCGGATGCTGACGCTGATGCCGACTCGGATGCAGATGCAGATGCAGATGCAGATGGGGACGCGGATGCGGACGCTGATGCAGATGCTGACGCCGATGCAGATGCTGATGCTGATGCCGATGCCGATGCTGATGCCGATGCCGATGCCGACGCGGATGCTGATGCGGATGCCGATGCTGACGCCGATGCGGATGCGGATGCTGACGCCGATGCGGACGCGGATGCGGATGCGGATGCGGATGCGGATGCGGATGCGGATGCGGACGCAGATGCGGATGCCGATGCCGATGCCGATGCCGATGCCGATGCTGACGCGGATGCCGACGCGGATGCCGATGCTGACGCCGATGCGGATGCGGATGCCGATGCCGATGCCGATGCCGATGCCGATGCCGATGCCGATGCCGATGCCGATGCCGATGCCGATGCCGATGCCGATGCTGACGCGGATGCCGATGCGGATGCCGATGCCGACGCGGATGCGGATGCTGATGCCGATGCTGATGCCGATGCTGATGCCGATGCTGATGCCGATGCTGACGCCGATGCGGATGCGGATGCTGATGCTGATGCGGATGCCGATGCTGACGCCGATGCGGATGCGGATGCTGACGCCGATGCGGACGCTGATGCCGATGCTGATGCCGATGCTGATGCCGATGCGGATGCTGACGCGGATGCCGATGCTGACGCGGATGCCGATGCTGACGCGGATGCCGATGCTGACGCGGATGCCGATGCTGATGCCGATGCTGATGCTGATGCTGATGCCGATGCTGATGCTGATGCTGATGCTGATGCTGATGCTGATGCTGATGCTGATGCTGACGCTGACGCTGATGCCGACTCGGATGCAGATGCGGATGCTGACGCCGATGCTGATGCCGATGCTGACGCCGATGCGGATGCGGATGCGGATGCGGATGCGGATGCGGATGCGGATGCGGATGCGGATGCGGATGCGGATGCGGATGCGGATGCGGACGCGGATGCTGACGCTGATGCCGACTCGGATGCCGATGCGGATGCCGATGCAGACGCTGATGCGGATGCGGATGCGGATGCGGATGCGGATGCGGATGCGGATGCCGACGCGGATGCGGATGCGGATGCGGATGCCGATGCAGATGCCGATGCTGACGCGGATGCGGATGCGGATGCCGACGCGGATGCGGATGCCGATGCAGATGCCGATGCTGACGCTGACGCGGATGCCGATGCTGACGCGGATGCGGATGCGGATGCGGATGCCGACGCGGATGCGGATGCGGATGCGGATGCGGATGCTGACGCTGATGCCGACTCGGATGCAGATGCGGATGCTGACGCCGATGCGGATGCCGACGCGGATGCGGATGCTGATGCCGATGCTGACGCCGATGCGGATGCTGATGCTGATGCTGACGCCGATGCGGATGCGGATGCGGATGCGGATGCGGATGCGGATGCGGATGCGGATGCGGATGCGGATGCGGATGCTGATGCGGATGCTGATGCGGACGCCGATGCTGACTCCGACGCGGATGCTGATGCCGATGCGGATGCAGATGCAGATGCCGATGCGGATGCCGATGCGGATGCCGATGCGGATGCGGATGCCGATGCGGATGCGGATGCGGATGCGGACGCGGACGCGGACGCTGACGCCGATGCGGATGCTGATGCCGATGCTGATGCCGATGCTGATGCCGATGCTGATGCAGATGCGGATGCAGATGCGGATGCTGATGCTGATGCTGATGCGGATGCGGATGCGGATGCGGATGCTGACGCGGATGCCGATGCTGATGCTGACGCGGATGCCGATGCCGATGCGGATGCCGACGCGGATGCGGATGCTGACGCCGACGCGGATGCGGATGCTGATGCGGATGCGGATGCTGATGCGGATGCGGATGCGGATGCGGATGCTGATGCGGATGCGGATGCGGATGCGGATGCGGATGCTGATGCGGATGCTGATGCGGATGCTGATGCGGATGCGGATGCGGATGCTGATGCGGATGCCGATGCGGATGCCGATGCTGACGCCGACTCAGATGCGGATGCGGATGCCGACGCCGATGCTGACGCGGACGCGGATGCTGACGCGGATGCTGACGCGGATGCTGACGCGGATGCTGACGCCGATGCGGATGCGGATGCGGATGCGGATGCGGATGCTGATGCGGATGCTGATGCGGATGCGGATGCGGATGCGGATGCGGATGCGGATGCGGATGCGGATGCGGATGCCGATGCGGATGCCGATGCGGATGCCGATTCCGATGCGGACGCTGATGCCGACGCTGACGATGCGGACGCTGATGCCGATGCCGATGCCGATGCCGATGCGGATGCGGATGCTGACGCGGATGTTGACGTCCCCGAGACACACATTTACTCGAATCATGAGGACTTTGAAACAACGAACTCGCTCACAAGCTTCAACGGCTTTACATTATCGGCGACTAGCACGAATGGCTATTACACGGAAGGACGGGACAGGGGCCTTTGGCTTGGGGGGCCGGGAATAACCCGATACGAAGCAGTAATTTCGCTCACCGACGCCGCAACCTTCGTCTCGTTCCGTTTGGGAGCGGTCGATTATGAAGGGTGTTACGCCGTCTACCAGGATGCGGAAGGAAATGAGCTTGGAAGAACCCAGTTCGATTATGGCCCTATCGGGCATACGGATTATTTCTTTGATTCACCAAACGGCGAGTTGATCGCCACAGTCAAGTTGGTGTTTCTTGAACCGAACGGCTGTATGCTTTATGACTTTGCTTACGGGACGGAGACAGTTCCGGCCGGCTTCGATGCGACGCAGTCGAATGTTGGATTGGAAAGCTACCTCGGCACCGATGGAGGTGACATCTTCGCGATGGGTGACTTGAGCAACTTCAACGCCGGCAGTACATCCATCGAGGGCAACGGCGGTATCGACACGCTGAAGCTTGCGTTGGGCGATGTGCTTGACCTGGGCGGCAAGGACCTGTTCATTGCCGATGGCCATACGCAGTTGATGGTCAAGGGTGATGCGGGCGACAAGGTCGAACTGTCCGATCTGCTGCCGGACGGTGGGGATGTCGGCGACTGGACGCAACTGTCTGGCAACACGACTGTGGGTGGCATCGAGTATGACGTCTTCTACCACTCGGGTCTGAACGCCGAACTGCTGGTGCAGCACGGTGTCGAGACAGTGCTGAACAACCACTGACCTCCGGATGGTCCGCGACGCATGACCTGCGTCGCGGACCCGGAATCACCACCCATTTAATCAGGCTCCCTGAGCAGCATCGCGTTGCCCGGGGGACCGTTTTTGACGAACTGATCATGACTTTCAATCAAACCCTGATGCGTGCGCTCGCAGGCGCATTGCTCGTGACGGCGGGTACCTTGCCCGCCATCGCACAACAGACTTTCTCTAACCCGCAACCGCCGGTCACCCAGGCAGCCGCACCCGGCACCGCGCCGACGGCCCGTGCCGGTACGCAGCCCGGCAGGGTATTCGGCCAGAGCTACGCGCCGGTCGGACAGGTCGGCCCCCAGCAGGCGCAGATCGTCTACTACCGTGATGCATCCGCGGGTGCGGGCCGGTCGGCCGCTGCCGACGTCTACGTTGATGGCGAACTGCAGACCGCATTGCTGCCCAATGGCTACAGCATCTTCTGCGTCAAGCCGGGCCAACACACGCTGGGCGCCTACATTCAGGATGCGCCGCTGTACAAAGGCAAGACCACCGGGCGATCCGGCGCAGAACTGAAGGGCGGCATGACCTACTTCGTGAAGGTCGGGCCGGCTGGCAGCAATGACGCACCGATCATGGTGCCGCGCAACGAAGCCGAAGCCCAGTTGCAAGGCATGCGCGCCCAGATGCACGTGCTTTCCCGCGCATCTGCAGTGGAGGCGTGTGACCCTGCGTCGATCCCGGTGACGTCAGCCCCGGTGGCGCAGCCTGTCGCGGCGAAAGAATACACGCTCAAGGGCGACACGCTGTTCGCCTTCGGCAAGTCTGGCAATCGCGACATGACCGTCAAAGGCCATGCGGCAATTGCACATCTGGCTGAGCAGATTCGCGCGGAAAACACCTCGCTGCAAGCCGTGACGGTGATCGGCCACGCGGACCTGATCGGCTCGGACGCAGCGGCGCAGAAACTTGGCGAGCAGCGTGCGATGACGGTTCGCCGGATGCTGATCGAGCAGGGTATTCCGGCGCAGAAGATCACCGCGGAAAGTGCGGGCTATTCCGATCCGGTGGTCGCCGACTGCAGCGGCACGATGCAGCAGAAGATTGCCTGCAATGAGCCCAACCGCCGGGTGGTGGTGCAACTGAGTCTGTCGGGCCCGGCCCGATAAAGGCATGGGGGATGCTGAGCCCTGAGGCGCGATCTTCCTGAATCGGGAAGATCGCGTACCTACCGGCCTTTACCGCATGCCCAGGCAAACGGTGAGGGCCTTCCGAGAACGGGAGTGTCGCGATGACCAGACAAACAGAGATTCCTGCAATCAATGTGCTGCTCGCCTATGCAGAGTTGCGCGACAGGGATCAGGTATTTTTTAACGGGAAGCTCAATGAGTTCGTGTTTGCGTCCCGATCGAGCAAACGTGAGTTCATCGAACAGTGGCAGCAAGCGCTCGCGGCTACCGGAACAACGCCGATAGACACGAATCATTCAAAATGAAGGGCACTGTCAGGTGCAGTCAGATCTCCAGGCTGCAACGGATTAGTTGCAGTTGCTGAAATGCAGATCCTGGCGGCTGGAGAATTTGCCGGAGTGCAGAGCATGAGTCTTTCGATCCACGCGGATCGTGCCCCTGCAAAAATCTCGAACAACAAATGTATATACTGAAGGGCGAGATCGTGTTCGGTAAGATTTTAATGGCTGCGGCCAGACGAGACATCGTCGCCAGGTATCTGGCCGCAGGTGTGCTGGCTGCCTCTACCCAAGGGTAAAACCACATGACATCTACCCCGTCTGAGCACGCGCATCCCAACCCCACAGGCTTCGCCGCATTGTTCGCGCGATTGCGCTCCGTCGTTGAACCGCAGGTCAATCCCCTTGCGGCGTCCTGGCCACCCTTTGTCCTGTTCTTTTCATGGAGCGACGGGCAGCGGCGGGCCGACGTCGTGACCGCAACGGCGGCGACATTTGCCGAGGCCTGGGACGCAGGCATGGAGCAGGTGACGCAGGCTGCCGGCGCGGCCGGACTGGTCGTCCAGTGGCTTCGGGTGGACTGGGTTACCAGCGTTGAAGGCATGACCTGGGAGGCACTGCGGGGCCGCCTCGAACAGACCCGGCGCAGTTATTTTCGGTGCGGCCTGTCGCTGGACAGTAATTTCAGGCATGCCTTTCTGGAGACCGAACTGAATGGCAATGCCATGCTGTATGGCGGCCCGGCACAGACGCATGCGGTTGTGAACACAAAGAACTTCGAACGGTATGCTGCCATTCGGCACCAGCTTGCCAGCGTGAATTTCGAGGATCAGCAAAACGTTAATGTGTTCTCGACCCGCGGGGCGTTCGCAAGCCTGCAAGCGCCGGAGGTACACCTTCTGCACGGGACGGGTCTGAACGCGGGCCGCCGCATAATCGAACATCTCCGGCCGGCAGACGTCAGGGCGCTCGTCGCATCCGGCAGCCGTTATCTGGCCGGCCAGGTACAGCCTGGCGGGCGTTTCCACTATGGCTGGCATCCCTGTTTCGACCGCGAAATCGGCACTTACAATACCCTGCGTCATGCAAGTTCGATCTATGCGATGCTCGAAGCCTGGGAAGTGACCCAGGACAACGACCTCAAGACAGCAATCGACGCGGCGCTGCATTATCTCGTCAATGAACTCATCATGCCGGCGGAATTGCCGTCCGGTGCCCGCGCGGCGTTTCTGGTTGACCGGCAGGGCGAAGTCAAACTGGGTGGCAACGGCGTGTGCCTTCTGGCGCTGGTCAAATACAGCCAACTGACCGGCTCAGACGAATATCTGACTCTGCTAGAACAGCTCGCAACAGGCATCCTCTTCATGCAGGATGCGGACACCGGCAAATTCAGCCATGTGCTGAACTATCCGGATCTGTCGGTTAAGCAGGCATTCCGGATCATCTATTACGATGGCGAAGCGGCCTTCGGCCTGATGCGCCTCTATGGTCTGACTGGCGATGCGAGGTGGCTCGCAGCAGTAGAAAAGGCGTTCGGCCATTTCATCGAGGCAAAACACTGGAAGGCGCATGACCACTGGCTCAGTTATTGTGTGAACGAACTGACCCGTCACCGGCCACTGGAAGCGTATTACAAATTTGGAATCCAGAACTTCGCCACCTATCTTGATTTCGTGGCTGAAAGGGTGACGACGTTTCCAACCCTGCTTGAATTGATGACGGCTGCCGAGCAGATGATTAGCCGCATGCAGCAGCAGCCCGGCCTGGAGCACCTGCTTGCCGAGGTCGATCTGGATAAGTTCTTCCATGCACTGCATGCGCGGGCGCAGCGCCTGTTAGATGGCCATTTCTGGCCGGAACTTGCCATGTACTTTGCCAATCCGGGCAGGATCACCGGCAGCTTCTTCATTCGCCACCATGCCTTTCGGGTCCGCATTGACGATGTCGAGCACTATCTATCGGGTTTTGTCGCCTATCTGAACTATCTGGAGTCGCAGCGGCATTCAGTATCCTCAACGCTGGCGCGGGAATGGAACGCCTCCCTGATCGAGGCGGCCACGCAGGGGACGTGGCTCAAGCAGCCGCCATTGGGGTGGACGGCGAGCGGCCTTTGCATTTACGCGCCTGCCATGCAGCCTGGAAACGTCGTGGTTGCCCGAACCGGTGAGGTAAGCCGGGGGATCCCTGTTCCTGTCATTCGACAGATGCAGCCGCGCCCGGCGGGTGTTATCTCGAGCCATTCTGATGTGCAGGCTCAACTTGCCGATTTGCCGGTCCTGCATGTCGCAGATACGGCCACGGCAATTCTTGCGATGGGAGCCTATGCACGCAGCCAGATGAGCGGCACTGTCCTGGCGGTGACCGGAAGCGCTGGCAAGACCACGCTCGTGGCCATGCTGGCTGACGCCCTCAATGCTTACGGTCCGACAGCGGCGAGCGCGTTCAACGCAAACCTTCCCCAAGGTGTGAGCTGGAATCTTGCGTCAATCAAGTGGGACACCCCTCATGTCGTCCTGGAAGTTGCCGTGGGCAAAATGAGACAGAGCGCGGCCATTGCCCGCCCGGACGTCGGCATTTTCACTAACATCCAGCCTGCTCACCTCGGAAAAAACAGCACGATCACTGATATTGCCCGGACCAAAAGCATGCTTTTTCTTGGCATGTCTGCGGGAAGTGTCGTGGTGCTCAATCGTGACATGCTGGAATGGGATACCGTCTACCAGGCGGCCGTCGAACGGGATCTGAAAATCTTTACTTACGGCACGACTGCCGAGAGCGAGTTTCAACTCGTGGATCATGACGCGTCGGGGCAGCGGGTCGATGCGCGTATTAGAGGGCGCGATATCACCTATCCGATTGGGGCCGCAGGCTTGCACATGGCGTTGAACAGCCTGGCAGTACTTGCCGCTGTCTCGGCGCTCAACTATCCGTTCGAACCTGCGCTCGAACGGATCGCACGCTTTGCTGCCCTGTCCGGCCGCGGCGAGGAGTTTGAGCTGACGCTCGACGGACGGCACGTGACCATTGTCGACCATGCCTACAATGCCAATCCCGGCTCGATGCAGGCCGCTCTGGAACATTTGCGGGACATGAAGAATGCAGCCAGACGAGTCGCTGTGCTGGGCGAGATGGCGGAGCTCGGTCCCCAGGCGTCGCTGCTTCATACCGACCTGGCTGCAGTGGTCGAGCGGTGCGGGATCGATCGCGTCTATGTCATGGGCAAGCTCTATACCGACTTCTGGGAACGGTTGCCGGCAGCACGCCGTGGGCGCTACACGAGTTCGCTTGACGAATTGAAGCTTGCACTTCAAGAAGAGCTTGTCGACAAGGACGTAGTGCTGCTCAAGGGCTCGAACAGTACGCGTCTCCATGAGGTCGTAGCGTGGCTGAGGGCTGGCGCGCAAAAGTAGCATTGACCTCTGGCCCTGCGAGCAATGGGTCTTCAGGCGTGCCTGAACGACCCGAAAGCTTCCAGCGCTCACCCCCGATGGCGGTAAGCCGCGCGCGGGGTAGTCTGCGCGCAGCACGGGACCCGCATGCCAAATCAGCCGTACTACCCAAGGTGCTCGCCTGCGTCTGGTGCAGGCGAGTTCGTTGCCCGCGCGCATGGCCATCGTTGATCATTTCTGTCTTTTCTGCATAACCTCACGGAACCTTATTTATGAAATGGTTTGGCCGACATTGTCGGCGTTTATCGCACCTTCTGCGCTGGAGACTCCGGCGCTTCCTGTTCGTTGTCTTTGGTGTTTTGGGCGTTACCGAACCCAGTCTGGCGGACCGACCCACACTGGGGCCGTTTGAGACTCCACGGCCTGGGGAGCTCAATGTCCCTGTGGGAAGCGAGCCATTCGATGCCGCACAAGCCCTGAACGGTTCATTCAGTTCACCGGAACACTGCGCGCGAGTGCCCGATAGCCTGTGGGTCGAAGTCAACGGCAAGGGAGATTGCATTCGATACTACGCGCATGGATTGTCCGGCAGCGAAAGCCCCACTGTGCTGGTTTATTTCAGCGGGGATGTCATGCTGAGAACGACGAAGGGAGTCAGGTACGTTACACAATCCTACCTGTCTGTTTCGCCCATGGAGATTGGGAAAGACATGGCTAAATGGTCGGCTGATTCCGGCCGTCCCACGCTCTATCTTGCCCGGCCGGGTATCTATGGCTCCTCTGGCGACCATAACATGCGCCGCACGCATCGCGAGATCGAACTGATGGATCGCGCACTGGACATGCTCAAGGAGCGTTACAACATTGCATCATTCATTCTGACCGGACATTCCGCGGGAGGCCAGATCGCCGCTGCGCTCCTGAACAGACGCGCAGACGTCGCGGCATCGGTGGTTTCTTCTGCCCTTGTTTCCGCCAAACAGGTCGCGGCGTACTGGGAATACAAGCGGGAAATCCCCGGTCGACTGCTTTACGATGCCCGGAGCTATTACGATCCTGTCGACGAAATCGGGCGCATTCGCCGGGATCCACGACCGGAAATCTATGTGATTTCTGATCCGGAGGATCGTGTGGTTCCCTTTTACAGCCAGCTGTATTATGTCCGCCGTCTGCGTGCCGCCGGCCTCCAGCCGCATCACATCTACGCCCATGCTCCCGGGCCGCAACATCACCTGCTCGCCGGACACGCGAAACGCGCTGCAACGCTTTTTGCTCAAGGGAAATCAGCGAAGGAAATCCACATGGCGCTTGCAGAACTTGACCTGTCGCAGGTTAAGTAAGCCACGAAAAGATGCGATCTCCAGGGAGCACTGACTGGCGTTGTCATGGTGAGGAGCATTGGTCAGCAAATCGGGCCGGGCGTGGGGGGCTGACGTGATGCCGTCAAGCGACCCATGCAGCCGATTCGTAGTGGTCCGAAAGCTCGTTGTGTCGTTGTCGCCGTCAGCCTGCGGCAGCCGATCGGACAGACCGCGCGCTTTCGTTTGGGTAGTTGTTTCCGTCGTTACGCTAGCCCGGAAGTTTCCGTCGTTACGCTAGCCCGGAACAGCATCCACTGTCGATGGACACCTGACGGTATTTTTCCTAAACTTGTTCACGGCTGGTTGCTTGTTATTCGCTGCGTCCCTGGCTTCGACAGTGAGATTTGTGGTTGAAAGTTGCCGCCTCAATTTTTGTTCCGATTTGGCTGTATGACGCTTCGAAACCGGGCTCGTGCCGAAGTTGCCTGCGATGGGATGATCGCGAAACGATGGTCGTGGGTTTGAGCAGGGGGCTATGTCTTTCGTCGCGCGTTAGGGGCACCCCCAGATACCGGCCTCGCTGGTCAAAGTCTCGATGAGCGGACGAGAAGATAAAGGTGCCTTGCGCATAAATAGGGAACTCGATGGACAGTATCGATCCGAAGCGATTCGGCAAGGTGGCAGTGTTGTTTGGTGGAGTGTCCGCCGAGCGTGACGTGTCGCTCAATTCTGGTTGTCTCGTGTTGCAGAGACTGCGCGATGCAGGCGTCGACGCACACCCCTTCGATCCATCCACGCGGCCGTTGTCAGCGTTAAAGGACGAGGGCTTTGTGCGCGCGTTCAACGTGCTGCACGGCGGCTACGGCGAAAATGGACAGATTCAGGGCGCGCTCGATTTTTATGGGATCCGATATACGGGCAGCGGCGTGCTTGGTTCGGCGCTCGGGCTGGACAAGTTCCGCGCGAAACTTGTGTGGCAGCAACTGGGTATTCCGACGCCGCCGTTCGAGGCCGTGATGCGCGGCGACGATTACGATGCGCGTGCGCAGGAGATCGTCGCGCAACTCGGGTTGCCGCTATTTGTGAAGGCGGCGAGCGAAGGCTCAAGCGTCGCCGTGATCAAGGTAAAAGCGGCCGAGGCGCTACCCTCAGCGATCGCGGAAGCAGCAAAGTTCGACGCTATCGTGCTGGTCGAGAAGAGTATCGAAGGCGGCGGTGAATACACTGCGTGCATTGCGGGCGACCTCGATCTGCCGGTCATCCAAATTGTGCCAGCGGGCGAGTTCTACGACTATGACGCGAAGTACGTTCACGATTCGACGCAGTACCTGATTCCATGCGGACTGGCATCCCAGGAAGAGATGCGCCTGAAGCAACTCGCGCGCCGCGCGTTTGACGTGCTCGGTTGCTGGGACTGGGGGCGTGTCGACTTCATGATGGATGGCGAGGGCAAGCCGTACTTCCTCGAAGTGAACACATCACCAGGAATGACCGATCACTCGCTGTTGCCGAAGGCTGCTCGCGCGGTTGGTATCAGCTATCAGGAACTGGTTGTGAGGGTATTGTCGCTCACGCTGAAGGATTGACCTCGCCGAGGGGTGTAGCAGAGTTCGTCAATCCGGTCCCGGCGTCGGCGCCCTGCTGGGTAAGGGCTGTGGGGCAATCGCAGTCCCGACCGATGAGGCCGTCACCAAGCTGTTTTACCTGGCCCTGAACAACATCAGCAAGAAGTGGACGATGCCGATCCGCGACTGGAAGGCCGCACTGAACCGTTTCACGATCCAGTTCGAAGAGCGGCTGGTGCCGGGTTAAACCTCAACCCGTTTACACAAAATTCCGGACACCCCCCAGGCCGTCAGCACGCGTGTAAAGAAGCGTTTCGCTGTTGCGCCGCGCGGTGGATAATCAGGTTGTTACCTGTTACGTGAACCTTCCTTCGAGGGGGCACCCGGCGAAAGCGTCAACTCCGCTGGCACCTATGACTCCATACGCACAACGCAATGTATTGGACCGCTTTCGCCGCTATCAGCATTTGTTGATGTTCGGCGGCGGGGCAGTCGTAACGGCGGTGGTGCTGGTTGCGTTCGTCCTGAACACGGTGGCCACTGTACGTACCTATGTTGCGCTCGAGCATCAAGAACTGATGTCCGGCGTGAACCGGCTCACCGACCTTAACTCGCGCAACGTCGTGCTTATGCAAAACGGCGTACGGCTCATCGAGGTCGCCTGGAGGGCCGGCGAACAGGCCGAGCCACGCCTTATCGAACAGTTCACAGGCAATGGCCAGATGCTTCGTCTTCAGCAGGCCCCAGATCATCTGCCGGTGCTCGTGGTGGGTGCCTCGTCTGCAACGCCTCCCGATTTGTTGGCAACCCGGTACATTCGGCTTGCTAAACAGATAAGTCAGGCGGCGACGGCAGCTTCCGAACGAAACGGAGGCCTGTTGACATTCTGGTTGTACAGGCCTGACCGTCCACTGCTCATCCTGGTACCATCGCCTGGCGATGCCCGGATGGCGACGTTGCTTGCCGATCGTGCTGCTTTTTTTTCTGCACTCGCGGGATCTGGCGGCAATCTCCTTGTTCCGCGAGACGTGCCCTTGCTCGATCCCCGCACCGGGGGGCGTGCATTTCGGTGGCTCCCTCCCTACGATAGTCCGTTAAGCGGCAGGCGATCAGTTCGAGTTGCAGCGACCCTGTTTGACAAGGAGCGGAAGCCGTTCGCCGTCGCTGTTTACGAGTTACCGGTCACCATTATCACTGCCGCTCTAGGGGAGAGTGGGCTTGACGGCTCTCTTATGCTCTTCGCGCGCAATGGACAGGTTATCGCTTCATTTTCGCGTCAACCGGTCGACCCGAAGGCGTCGGATACCGCGCGTGCTTTAGGTGTCGCAGGAATTGTCGAGCCGACAGGCAGGATCTTTCGTGACGGCCACATGCTGTTTGGCTGGCCAATCGGCGAGACTGGCGCAACGCTCGTGTTTGTGCAGTCGTGGCGCTCGATTGCCCGGGCACTGACTGGTCAGATTGGAACGTCGGCCGCGACGACTGGAGTGATCCTCCTCGTGGTGTGGTCGCTGATTCTACTGTTCAACCGGCGCGTGTTCCTGCCTGTTCTTGAGCGCTCTCGACGCGTGTTCGAGAGCGAGCACCTGAGCCGCGCGCTGATCGAGACGGCACCGGTAGGGCTGGGGCTGATTGCCGTGGAGAGCGGTAAGCCGTTGTTGCGCAGTCCGACGATGATGGAGGCCGCGGCGCGGGTGGTCCTGCCGGCGGCACGGACACTTTCGGCAGAACTGGTTCACCGTCACCGGCAACGCGCAGATGTAAGCGGTGTAACCGGTACAAACAGCATGGCGCACGAGGCGTGGTCGCTGCCGACACGCGAGGGTGGGACGATGGATCTCTCGGTGAGTGTCGTGCCGGCGCGCTACCAAGGCGAGGACGTGCTGGTGACGGCGTTCACGGACGTGACGGTGGAAAAGCGCCTCAATCGGCAACTGCGTGAAGCAAAGCAGGCGGCGGACTCGGCCAATGCCGCGAAATCCGCTTTCCTGGCGGCGATGAGCCATGAGATCCGCACACCGCTCAACGCGATCCTGGGGAATCTCGAGCTGCTGTCGCACTCGCAGCTCGATGCGCTGCAGCGTGACCGGCTGAAAACGATCCGGAGTTCATCGGACGGACTGCTTGCAATCGTGAGCGACGTGCTGGATTTCTCGAAGATCGAGGCCGGTGAGATGACGCTCGAGCGGATCGTGTTCGACGCGCAGGAGGTGGCCTCGCGGGCTCTGACGATGTTCGGGCCGGTGGCGCGGGCGAAGGGCGTGAGGTTGTCGGGCGAATTTGGCACATCGACCACTCAACCGATGCAGGGCGATCCGACGAGGCTTGGCCAGGTGATGAACAATTTGCTGTCGAACGCCATCAAGTTTTCCGGGCACGGAGAGGTGACATTGAGACTGTCGGCGGAAGCGGGCGGTGATAATCAGCCAGAGCTTGTGATCGAAGTTGAAGACAGCGGGATCGGGATATCGCCGGAGCAGCAGGCGATGCTGTTCCGCGCGTTCAGCCAGGCGGATACGACGATCAACCGTCGCTTCGGTGGCACCGGTCTGGGGCTGGCATTATGCGCGCGGCTGACGGATGCGATGGGAGGCACGATCGCAGTGCACAGCGTGCCCGGCGAGGGCAGCCTCTTTACGGTGCGGGTGCCGCTGGGCGACTGTCACGGCGAGCCTGGGCTGGATATGCCGCACTTCGAGGGCGAGCAGGTGCTGTTCGTCGCGGCGGCGGACACCTGGCACGCGTATGCGGTGCCGGCACTGGAGGCCTGGGGGCTGAAGGTACAGGCGTATCGTCATCCTGCGCAACTCGATCTGGAGACGCTGGAGGAGGCGGATACCCTGATTGTCTGCGGCGAGCACGACACCTGGCATGCGGACGACGTCCGTCGTCTGCTGGAAGCGTCGTCCTGGATGATTGACTGCAGCGCGGAAGGACCGGCGTATCCCGTAGCGACGGGACGGGCGGTGAAGGTCTCAAGCTATGGTCTGAAAGGGCTGGCGGCGGCGCTACGCCATACCTTGCGGGGCATGCCGCTGGAGGCGGGCAAAGAGACACAGCGGGTATTGTCGCGCCGGCTGAAGGTGCTGGTGGCGGAAGACAACGCGGTGAACCGGGAACTGTTCAGCGAGCAGTTGAAGATGCTCGGGTGTGAGCCGCAGGTGGCGGAAGACGGGCTGCAGGCGCTGGAACGTCTCTCACGGGAGCGCTTCGATGTGCTGGTGACCGATCTGGCGATGCCGGTGCTGGACGGTTATGGGCTCGTGCGAGAGGCACAGGCACGCTGGCCAGAAATGCCGATCGTGGTGGCGACGGCGAGCGTGTCGCAGGAGGAGCGAGCGCGTTGCGAGGCGGCCGGGGTAATGCGGGTAGTGGCCAAGCCACTGCAGTTGGACGAGCTGTCGGCAACGCTGTCGGAGGTGAACGGCGTGCCGGGTGTGGCGGTGCAGGCGGAGGAACAGGAACAGGAAAGGAAACGTGATGGGATGCTGGGCGGCCGTGCAATGCCAGCCCACGTGCGGGCTACATTCCTGAAATCGTGCGAAGAGGCGCTGGCGGCGATCCATGCCGCGTACGATGCCGGCGACGCGACCCGGATACTCGCCGAGTTGCATTCGTTGCGGGGCGCGCTAAATGTGTTTGGATACCGCACGCTTGCAGAGCAGTGCGCTCAAATGGAAGTCGCGATATCGAAGGAGGGTGTCGGGGCGGCGCAGGACATGATTGATGCTTTCGATAGCCAGTTGAGTGCCACTATCCTGACTTGATCCACTTGAAGTTCAAGGCCTTCATCGTCGGCGCGCTGCACAGCTTCTTCATCCGTGTATTCCTGATGCCGCAGCCGCCATAAGCCTGCACGCAGGCCGCTCTCGCCGGTTATTGCATCGCGCGGGGCCAGGATAAAAGACGGTGTGCGTCGCACAAACATTCGTGCAGTCATGCTACTCGTTGGCACGATTAGTAATACTGGTCATATTGACATTTGTTGGGATCATATTCCATGTAGCGACGCAATCCGGATTCGTGCTTTTTGAGCAAGGTTCTTGCTGGAAAAACGCGGGCAGACATGCTAAGGTTAACTTCGAAAAGGAGTGGTAGTTCAGTTGGTTAGAATACCGGCCTGTCACGCCGGGGGTCGCGGGTTCGAGTCCCGTCCACTCCGCCAACATCTCAAGAAAGTCGTCAACCTTTTCGCGGGCTACTTAAGTGCCCAAACGCGTCGAGACTCATCACGTTTCGGCGTAGGGCATCGTCGGTTCTGTTGTATCTGCTACGCAGGCAGCGAGGTTGCAACGTGCCGGGCGGGAATAGCTGATCGGATCGTCAAGGTGCCTCCACTATCCCCCTGCTGACCATCATTCCGTACATCTGTCGCTTGCCCCGATCGGGGCTGCGATACCCAACAGCCCACGCCCCGCAACACAACACGCTGCCACGGCCGCCATTTCGTATGCCGGCGATTGACGGAGCAGGCGGTGAATCCGGTTGTGGCGATGGCGGCGTTGCACAGACACCCGCCCAACATTCCTACCTGTCGGGCAGATGAGTGGTCCTTATCGTGGCACAACCCGTCCCTGTGTCTGCTCCACTATTTAACGCTTATCGCGCGGTCTGGTTGCGGAACAGCCAGCGTCCATTCCGTTCTTTCGCGTGATGTGGCTGCTGCCTGATCTCGACCGTGATACCGCGGCCCCGTGCATCGACGATGAACGCGTCGATCAGGTCGCGCACATCGTGATCGATGTAGTCGGCACGGGTCGTGTCGATGATAACGGCCGATTGGTCAGGAATCTGCCACAGGTAGTGCTTGACCTTCACCTTGCCGACAAATGACACATCCTTGCGGAAAGACAGCAGGTAGTGGTCGTCTTGCTGCGCAAACATAACGGGACCACGCAAATTCGCACACGCGACCATGAGGACAACGACCGCGAGTCCGAGCGCGATGCCGAACAGGAGATCCACGGCGAGCACGCCGATTATCGCCGCGATGAACGGTGCGAATGCACCTGGTCCCTGTTTCGCAACGGACAGGAACAAACTCGGTTTGGCGAGCTTGATGCCGGTATGGATGAGGATCGCGGCGAGACTTGCCAGGGGGATCTGGTTAATCAGGCCGGTGAGTGCAAACACGCTGACTAGCAGCAGTATGCCGTGCACGATGGCGGACACGCGGCTCTGTGCACCTGCATTGACGTTCGCCGAGTTGCGCACGATTACTGACGTGATCGGCAGGCCGCCTATTGCTCCTGCAATCAGATTGCCCACGCCTTGCGCTTTCAGCTCCCGGTCTGGCAGAGTTGGGCGGCGCTTCGGATCGATCTGTTCGACGGCTTCCAGGCTCAGCAGCGTCTCGAGACTTCCGACGACCGCCAGCGTCAACGCGACGCGCCAAATGTCGGGGTTCAGTAGTTGCGCGAAATTCGGCCCGAGATCAGCGCTCTTGATTGCGGCGCTGAGAGCAGCAATCGAGGCGAGCTCGGGCAGGGCGACACGGTGTTCGGCGGGCGAGGCGCGGCTTGGGGACAGCAGGTCAAGCAACAGCGTCGCGGCAATGCCGAGCAGCACAACGGCGAGCGGCGCAGGGACTAGGCGCACAACCCTGAAGCGTCGCAGCGCTCGGGTTTCCCAACTGGCTAGCAGGACGAGTGACACCGTCGCGACGGCGAAGGCGGTTAGTGCGCTGAGGCTGAATGGCATGTTGCCGACGGGCATATCAAGGTCACCTGCCATGCCTAACGCGAACGGCACCTGCTTTACGATCAGCAATATGCCAATGGCGGCAAGCATACCCTTGATAACGGGCGAAGGCACATGTGCGGCCACTCGGCCTGCCTTCACCATTCCGAAGCCAAATTGAATGACGCCGGACAATAGCACGGCGAGCAGAAAGGCTGAGAAGCTGCCGAGGCGCGCAATGCCTTCGACGACGATGACGACGAGGCCCGCCGCCGGCCCACTGACGGAGAGTGGCGAGCCTCTCAGAACCGCGACGACGAGGCCGCCGATGATGCCGGACACAAGGCCTGCGAAGGGCTCAACACCAGGTGCATTGGCAATACCCAGGCACAGCGGCAGCGCGACAAGAAAGACAACGACACCCGCAATCAGGTCGCGTGGGAGCGTTGAGAGTGATGCTCGTAGATTCATGATGGACGGAAAAGAGGAGTGTGATTTGGAGGGCGATTCATTGTGGTGGATCAGCCTGCGTTCTTATGTGGTGTCTCCTGGTGGGTGCTACCTGCGGAATAGCCAGAGTCGAGTTCCTCGATGCGGCCATCGGTGAGAGAAAAGATCCAGCCGTGCACTAGCGGGGCGGGGACGCTGTCACGGATGATCGCCGTGTCACGCAGCAACCTCACCCGTTCGAGCACGTTGAACTCGGAGAGCCGGTCGGCCGCCCGGTCGCTCGGTTCGCAGTCGAGCTCTGCGCAATGCCGGTGGGCAAGCGCGCGAAGTGGTGCGATGTGGCGGTTGACGTGCGGCATTCCGGAAGAGGGCGGTAGGAGAGATGCGCGTACACCGCCGCAGCCGTAGTGACCGCAAACGATCACGTGCTCGACCATCAGCGCGCGCACAACATACTCGAGCACGCTCGCGTAACTATTGTCGTTCGGATGAAAAAGGTTGGCGACGTTGCGATGGACAAACAGCTCGCCCGGCGCACTGTGCGTGATGGCTTCAGCAGGCACCCGACTGTCGGAGCAGCCTATCCAGAGCACACGGGGATTTTGGCCGAGCGACAGGATGGTGAAGAAATCTGGCGCGCATTCAGCGGTTTCTCGCGCCCATACGATATTGGCGAGAAGCATGCTCTTGGGACGATGCATTGCCACTAACTCCCTGATCAGGTAAAGCCTGGTCGCAAGGTGGACCCTTTGAACACAGGCTATGCGAAATGAAATGAGTTCATCGCGCGTATCGACCAGGGCATGATCCAATCGATAGTCATGCAGATCAAAACAAGATGAGGATTGGTCTGACAAGAACGTCTCACATCAAGTTCAATGAGCGAGAGAAAGAGCTGGCATTTTTTTCCGCCCGCAATATTTTTCAGAATCACAGTGCGGGCGTTTGACCAACTTGTACGGTAACCACGATGTTTTAGAAGACCTGGAATCTTCGAGCGATGTGGAATTGAGGAATTGTCAAATTGCCAGAATGACGTGAATGAGAAAGTGAGTGACGTTAGTTATGAGGGTGTAAAAAGTTTTGTGTAAACGGTCATTTGGCAGGAGACTGCCAGCAACAGGAGCATCAATGACCGTAGCGAAACGCAATAAAAGAGAGAAACCCGATCCTGAGCTCGTCAAGCTGGCAGACAGCCTGCTGGCGAATTATCAGAAGCCGGAAGACCTGATAGGGGAGAACGGCCTGCTCAAGCAACTGACCAAGATGCTGGTGGAGCGTGCGTTAGAGACGGAGATGTCCGAGCACCTGGGCCATGGCAAGAGCGAAGCGGTGAGCAATGCCACGGGCAACACCCGTAATGGTCATAGCGCCAAGACGCTGCAGGGGGAGTTTGGCGCGTTGCCGCTCAATATCCCGCGCGACCGTCAGGGGGCGTTCGAGCCGAAGCTGGTGGAGCGCCATCAGACGCGCTGGACGGGCTTCGACGACAAGATCATTTCGCTGTATGCGCGTGGCCTGAGTGTGCGCGAGATCCAGGGGCACCTGGAAGAAATGTACGGCACGGAGGTCTCGCCGACGCTGATCTCGGCGGTCACTGACGCCGTCAGTGATGAGGTGAAGGTCTGGCAGGCCCGTGCGCTCGACGCGCTCTATCCGATTGTCTATCTCGACTGCATTCACGTCAAAGTGCGCGACAGCGGCGCGGTGCGGACCAAGGCGGTGTACCTGGCCATCGGCGTGAACATGGCCGGCCACAAGGAAGTCCTGGGCCTGTGGATCGCCCAGACCGAGGGGGCCAAGTTCTGGCTGCAGGTGGTCACTGAGCTCAAGACGCGCGGCGTGCAGGACATTTTTATCGCCTGCGTCGACGGGCTTAAAGGCTTTCCTGAAGCCATTGAAGCGGTCTACCCAAAAGCGGCCGTGCAACTGTGCATCGTGCACATGGTGCGCAACAGCCTGAACTTCGTGCCGTGGAAAATGCAGCGGGAAGTCGCCGCCGACCTGAAGACGATTTACACTTCATCGACCGTCGAGATGGCCGAACAGATGCTGGGCGCCTTCGAGGCCAGGTGGGACCAGGACTATCCGTCCATCGGGCAGAGCTGGCGACGCAACTGGGCACGGGTGATTCCGTTCTTCGATTACCCACCGGAGATCAGGAAGGTGATTTACACCACGGATGCCATAGAATCGATCAACATGAGCCTGCGCAAGGTGATCAAGACCCGCAGCTCGTTCCCGACCGATGAGGCCGTCACCAAGCTGTTTTACCTGGCCCTGAACAACATCAGCAAGAAGTGGACGATGCCGATCCGCGACTGGAAGGCCGCACTGAACCGCTTCACGATCCAGTTCGAAGAGCGGCTGGTGTCGGGTTAAACCTCAACCCGCTTACACAAAATTCCGGACACCCCCTTAGTTATACTAATCTAGTAGAAAAAGCGATTCAGAATCGGATTTCCGGTTGCAGCTTCTTGTGCCTCGAAGACACCCTTGGGTATTCACCGACCAGCGTCGCACCGTTTCGTATGTGAATTCCATACCGTCCCAGCAATATCCGACTGACGCTCTCGCCGCCCGAAGCTCGTTGAAAACGAACCACTCCGTCGTCGGATCATACGGACGGCATTGCGCTATCTCCAGATATATCCCGTTGGTTTTTCGGATCAGTCAGACAGTTTGGTGGATTGAATGAGGCTAGTAAGATACCCGCCCTCGATGGCCGCCGTTACATTAAGCATTTCAAAATTCGATTCATAAATGCAGTTGACCGATCGAGAGAGCAATGAAAATCAAGCTGATACTTGCAGACGACCACCCGGCATTAATCACTGGCGTGAAATATGAACTATCCAGAGTCCATACTCTCAGCGTCCTTGGGACGGCGCAGGATTCGACGGAAATCGTCAATTTTCTGTCAAATGTCGAATGTGACATTCTCATCACAGACTACTCCATGCCTAGGGGAGAATACGGTGACGGGATGGCCATGCTTTCGTTCTTAAAGCGCCGATATCCCGACCTTAAGATAATCGTCTTCACCACGATCGACAATTTCGCCATTGCTTCCAAGATGCGGAAAATTGGTATCCAATCCGTACTGAACAAATCGAAAGATGTTGACTATCTGATTACCGCCATACATGCAGTTCACGCGGGTGCAACCTACTTTTCACCGACTTCACGCGAGCAACCCGGAAGAGTCGGCCCAACGCAAGCCATACCCCCGCGCAATCTTTCGGGGCGGGAAGCCGAGGTTGTACGTCTGTACGTGTCCGGCGTCACGATTAACGAAATAGCCGCCCAGTTGAATCGGACGAAGCAGACAGTGAGCGCACAGAAAAGGGCGGCGATGCGCAAGCTTGGCATAGAACGTGACGCTGATTTATTCAGGTTTGCATATGAAAGCGGATTTTCGGCCTCCGCGATTCACGCAGAGGATATCGACGCGAATGTCAGGTTATAGCTGCGGATTCAACCGGTCGATGCAACACAATAGAAGCTGTGTGAGCAGCGGGAGTGTTGCAAATGAAGTACCGAACCCGGATCTATTACAGCGAGAGCCAGAAAGCGTTAATGTGGGAACTCTGGCGGAAAGGTGAATCGCTCCAGCATATTGCGCAACTGTTCGATCGGAATCACTCGTCGATACAGGGAATTCTCGCGGAGACAGGCGGGTGCGGCCGTCGAACGGCTGTCGGACAACGGCCCTGCCTACATCGACCATCGCACGCGCAGCTTCGCTCGCGGGTTCCGGCGAACTGCTGCGCCATCAACCTAACGGGGCACGTCCTGAGTTACAGGAGCAACTCCAGCCTCTTTCTATGCGTCGCCACAACCCCAAAAACAAATTTATGACGAGTCCGACTGGTGTAAAAGAAAAATAACACCCGTCGCATTTCCGTCGATACTCAGAAAAATAGAATGTATGAAAGGCGTTGGTTGATGCTATTTGCATAGCAAGTGCTTTTATTCCAGCATGAATATTCCGAGTGCGATCTGAATTCATAAAACTCACGGCAATGAAGGGTTTTGGATTGTGCACCTGGAGTCGCAACTCAGACGAGATGGCGCGAAAAACTGTCTTTCCGATAGATCGCGAGGTAGTAAAGTGCAAGGAATAATCAATATTATTGTGGCCGATGACCACCCTGTCGTATTATCGGGTGTCAGAATGGTACTGAGCGGACATACTGATTTAAGAATGGTAGCGACTGCGTGCGACTCGACGGAGGTTGTTGAACGTCTTGCTCGCGTGCCCTGCAATGTACTCGTCACTGACGACGCGATGCCCGGAGGCGAATACGGCGACGGAGTTCCCTATCTGGCGTTCTTGAGAAAGTGTTTTCCGGATTTGAAGATCATCGTATTCAGTATGAATGGCGACCCTGATCTTCGACGGTCGCTCGCACGGATTGGAGTGCATTCCCTTATTCTAAAGAGTGCTGACGTCGGCGAGCTTGTATCGGCAATACGCAGTGCGTTCTCGGGCAACCTTTGCAACTTCAGTTAGCAACGTTTGGCTGTTATTTTTGTTGAGTTCTGGTTCATTTTTTCAGGGCGATATAAGTCTTTACCTTCTTCGGCAGTTTTACAACTTGCGATGTAGTGTGAAGATAAAAGGAAATCGAAATGTCGAATAACAAAGAGGCCGCAACTGTTCAGGCGCTACTCGCGTTCGTCAATCTCCAAAAGAATGAAGAGCGCGAATTTTTAGTAACAATGAACCTCCTGCTTCGAGCCTCTCCAAAAGGACGGCGGGAAATCATTGCCCAACTTCAGGGGAAAACTTTGGTGAACTCTGATGTTCCCGGAAGGCCATAGGCATTGTCGTCGCTGGCCCGGCGCGGCGAATACAACGGTTTGATAGCCGTTATCGACGGGCGGTTTCAAGAGTGAAGCGCAACGGCGGGATTAATGTTTAGAGCTTTGAGGTTGACTTGCTGATGCGAGGGTCGCGGCGAAGACCTCGAATG
>NZ_JACHDL010000047.1:0-23443 GCF_014201055.1 Paraburkholderia sp. CI2 | reverse complement strand
CCTCACCTGGACGCGCGAGACCATCGATGCCGAACTCGCAGCACTGCTAAGCAGGTACGGCGCCGATTTTCAAATCAATTTTTCCTGAACACTTAATAGTCAGGCTGATGAACAATACGTCGACGGGCTGATACTGCTTGAGCTTTTCTTCCTCCTCGCGGAGTCGACATTCAGGCCAAACAGCCGTTGGTGGCTTTCTTCGAGTTTTTGCTCCTCTCCCCGCTCAGGAATCAACCTGGGGGCGGCGAAGTGAAATCGGCGCTACGCTCGCGCGCCGATCGCGCTCGGCGATTCCGAACGGCTAAAGCGACTCGAATCCTCGACTTTCTGGACATGCGCGACCCGGCGAATCGATAAAGTGCCTGCCGTCTGCCGTCACCGTCTGTCGTATCACGACAATTCTGTCATTTGCATTGCATTCCTGCCCGGACCGCCTATAACGCTGCATAAATAACTCTGTCCGTACTCATGGGAGACGGCCATGTTCGCAAGTGTGAGAGGCTTGCCGTTCCTTTTGCTAGTCCTTGTGCTCCTTTGCATTCCGCGCGTCCTCTACGCGCAGGTGGCGCGAATGGAAGTCATTCCATTCGAGTCGATGACGCTCACAGACGAGCAGTTTCTGGCCGGAAGCGAAGACGGCAAGCGCGTGACGATAGCCGGTGAATTGCGGCTGCCTCGACCCGGGACCGACAGGCTGCCCGCCGTCATACTGCTGCACCCGTCTGGGGGTATCGGCGGCCAGGTAGCGGACTGGGAGCAGTGGTTCCTGTCCTTGGGCGTCGCCACTTTCGTTGTCGACAGTTTCACGAGCCGAGGCATAGAAAACACAATCAATGACCAGAGTCAGCTTGGCAGACTCGCCCAGACAGAAGACGCGTATCGCGCGCTCAGCCTTATTTCCAAAAACCCTCATGTCGACGCGAGCCGCGTGATGCTAATGGGCTTTTCCCGTGGAGGGCAAGACACGCTCTACGCGAGCATGGTGCGCTTCCAGAAAGCGCATGCCGATGCGTCGACTCCAGGATTTGCAGCCTATGTTCCGCTTTACCCAGACTGCAGTGCCCGCTACCTCGATGACGACAACGTATCAAAGGCTCCCATTCGCATATTCCATGGAAGCGCAGACAACTATGACCCGGTCGCGCCTTGCAAGGCCTATGTGGAACGGCTGAAAGCCAAGGGGGCGGACGTAGAGCTGACCGAGTTTGCCGGGGTTAATCATATTTTCGATGCGCGCGCCTTCGCACATCCAACCTCCCTGCCGAAAGCGCAAACAGTGCGCAATTGTGCATGGGAAGAACGCAGTGCGGGACATTTGCTTAACGTCAAAAGCAACCTGCCGTTCTCATATGCGGACCCCTGTGTCGAACGGGGCGTGACAATCGGGTACGACGAGAGCGCGACGGAGCAAACGAAGAAGGCAATAGCCAACCTGGTTACCACTACGCTTAAGCCGACACCGACACGTGCCCCGTAATTCCGTTGAAACTGGCGGGAACAGCATTGCTTTGGGCTGTTACGTAAAACGCGCGGAGATTTGCTTTCTGCGCGAACGGGTCGCCACTATTCAGTTGCCGCTAACGAGATCTTCAAAAAATGGCCTTTCACTCGAGGCCACTTATCCACATCCCCCTTTGGAAAACTTTTGTAAAAACAGCCGAACACATTGTGGACGAAACCTTGATAAATGCGCCGCGTTAACCGGTCGGTTAAAACTTCTCCCTGGCTCCGTTAACCTGTCCGCCCGCGCTCCCAAGGGTTATCGATTCTGCAGCGCGTTGATCCGTAAACGAACTTCCACGTTATCCACAGCCGAACGCCCCACTTGTTAACTATTACTACGTATACATATATAAAGACTATAAAAACCGGAGAAGCACGCCGGAACACGCGCAACGTACACGCACATAACGACAGCAACATCGCAGGACGCAGAACCAGCGAGCACCAACGCAGCCACCCACACCTCACCCCAACGGCAAACAAATCTCCGTAACCAGCTCCGCAGCCGCAGTCTTCTTGGGACTGTTCAAATACTCCTCAAACACCGGCGCATCCGCCGCCTCCCTCCCAGACTGCACGAGCCAGGTCCCGTACAACCACTCATAAGCCGCTCGCATATCGCTATACGGCCCAACATGCCGCAGCACCGCATATTCCCCACCGCGTATACGCGTGGCAGAAACCGCCTCACCCATCCCAACAGCCGAAGCCACTTCAGCCATCACAGGCCCCGGCAACAACACACCCGCCTTCGACCGCAACGCCTTCTCCTCGACCACCCCCGGATCATCGAAGTAAACCCCGATCATCCGCATCTGCGCCTCCAGCAGATTATGTTTCGCAAGCCACCCCAACAAAGCATCAAAAGCCTTTCCGATCTGCATATAAGGTCCGACATGATCGACCGACAAAATCTCCATCGGCTCCATATAACGAATCATGACCTCACGAATCATCGTCATCTGATCGTCTCCTGAAAGCGCCGGCCGAAACCGGCCATGCGTGCCTTGCCTGCGATACTGCGCCGGCGGCACACCAAACACCGCGCGAAACGTCCGCGAAAAAGCCTGCAAACTGCTATACCCCGAACGCTCGGCAATCTGAGCAATCGGCATCGAACTACTCGCAAGAAAACCCGCTGCGCGATGCAACCGTAAACGCCGCACGGTCGTCGCGACCGTCTCGCCATACATCGCCTGATAAATCCGGTGCCAGTGATACGGTGACAAACAAGCAATCTCCGCAAGCCGTCCTATATCGAGCGGTTCGTCGAGGTGATCGTAGATATGGTCGAGCACGCGTGCGAGTCGCGTCTCGTATCGAGCCCGATGGTCTGATTCGTTCATGACTGGACCGCAGAAAATTGGCGCGAGAGGATGCGAACAAAGTATCACGTCAGCGAGTGTCGGCCGTTTACCAAATCCTGCGGATTTCAAGCGGTGCGCACAAAGGGGTTGAGCGCCTGTTGACCGCGCCCCGTGGACGCGAGCAGGAGCGCCAAACACAGCATCGGCAAACAGCCCCAATCTCCGCAACGTGACGCTGCCGCCGTTTGGCGCTATCGTGTAGTGCGCAGCACCAGCACCAGCACCAGCAGCAAGCAACCTGCAGCATGTAACCGCCGTTCCCATTCCTACCCGCGTTCGCGCGAGGCGATGGAGCCGCAAACATGAGCTACACCGAGTCGATCGGCAGTCGCACGTACCGCTTCGCCGACCTGAAGACCCTGCTCGCGAAAGCGAGCCCGCAACGCTCGGGCGACCAGCTCGCAAGCATCGCGGCAGCGAGCGAAGAAGAGCGGGTCGCCGCCAAAATGGCGCTCGCCGAGGTGCCGCTACGCACGTTCCTGAACGAACCGCTGATCCCCTACGAAACCGACGAAGTCACCCGCCTGATCATCGACGATCACTCGCCAGCAGCCTTCGCCGAAATCTCCCATCTGACGGTAGGCGACTTCCGCAATTGGCTACTCAGCACCACAACCGACACCGACGCACTCACCCGCATCACCGAGGGCCTAACACCAGAAATGGTCGCCGCCGTCTCAAAGCTGATGCGCAACCAGGACCTGATTACCGCCGCCCGTAAACGCCCGGTCATCACCCGCTTTCGCAACACGGTCGGTTTACCGGGCCGCATGTCCGTACGCCTGCAACCGAACCACCCAACCGACGACGTCAAAGGCATCGCCGCCTCGATGCTCGACGGCCTGATGTACGGCTGCGGCGACGCGCTGATCGGCATCAACCCCGCGAGCGACAACCTCGCCGCGATCACGAAGCTGCTGCAGATGATCGACGACTTCCGCCAGCGCTATCAGGTACCGACGCAGTCGTGCGTACTCACGCACGTGACGAGCACGATCGCCGCGATGGAAAAAGGCGCGCCGGTCGATCTCGTATTCCAGTCGATCGCCGGTACCGAAAAAGCGAACGCGAGCTTTGGCATTTCGCTCGCGCTGCTGCAGGAAGCGTACGAGGCGGGGCTGTCGCTCCAACGCGGCACCGTCGGCAGCAATCTGATGTACTTCGAAACGGGTCAGGGCAGCGCGTTGTCGGCGGATGCGCATTTCGGCGTTGACCAGCAGACCTGCGAGGCGCGCGCCTATGCGGTCGCGCGCAAGTTCAAGCCGTTTCTGGTGAACACGGTAGTCGGTTTCATCGGCCCCGAGTATTTGTACGATGGCAAGCAGATCACGCGCGCGGGTCTCGAGGATCACTTCTGCGGCAAGCTGCTCGGCGTGCCGATGGGTTGCGACATCTGCTACACGAACCACGCCGAAGCGGACCAGGACGACATGGACAATCTGCTGACGCTGCTCGGCGTAGCGGGCATCAATTTCATCATGGGCGTACCTGGCGCGGACGACGTCATGCTCAACTATCAGAGCACGTCCTTTCACGACGCGCTGTACGTGCGCGACGTGCTCGGTTTGCGCCGCGCGCCGGAATTCGAGGAATGGCTGGAGTCGATGCAGATCATCGACGCACGCGGCGCGTTGATCGGCGCATCGGCGCGGCAACCGCTGCTCGAGAGCGCGCGCGACTGGATGGGGATCGCATGAGCGAGAACGCCGCACTCGACAAGGACCCGTGGAGCGCACTGCGTCGGTTTACGCAGGCACGCATCGCGTTGGGCCGCGCGGGCAACAGCGTGCCGACCGCACCATTGCTCGCGTTCAATCTCGCGCATGCGCAGGCGCGCGACGCCGTGCACCATCCGCTCGACGTGGACCCGCTGCACGCACAGCTGCGCGCGCAAGGTTTCAACACGCTTGACGTGCATAGCGCCGCGCCGGATCGCGAGCATTATTTGAGGCGCCCTGATCTTGGGCGGCGTCTGTCGGAGGAGAGTCGCGCGACGCTTGCCCGACTGCCATCGCAATCAAGCGATGTACTGTTTGTGATCGGCGATGGTCTATCGGCGTTCGCCGCATCGAAGCAGGCTGTACCGTTGCTGCAAGCTATACATCCAAAGCTCGCGGGTTGGACCATCGGTCCCGTAGTGGTCGCGCGTCAGGCGCGCGTCGCACTCGGCGACGAGATCGGCGAATTGCTCGACGCGAAAATCGTCGTGATGCTGATCGGCGAGCGGCCGGGTTTGAGTTCACCGGATAGCCTCGGCATCTACGTCACGTACGCGCCAAAAACGGGGTGCAGCGACGCCCAGCGCAACTGCATTTCCAACGTGCGCCCGCAAGGCCTCGACTATCCGCAGGCCGCGCACAAGCTGCACTATCTGCTCACGCAGGCGAGGAAGCTGAGACTGACAGGGGTGGGCTTGAAAGACGACAGCGATGAGCTGCTAGCCAGCGCTCCGACGCATCCTGCCGTGAACGACGGTTCAGCGTAGGACGCAACGAGCGCAAACCTCACGCGCCCGTCACTTCCGCAACAACCTCAACCCATTGCCCACTACCAGCAAACTCGCACCGACATCTGCGAACACCGCCATCCACATCGTGCCGAAGCCCATCAACGTCAGCACGAAGAACACGCTCTTGATGCCAAGCGCGAGCGCGATGTTCTGCACCAGCACTCCGCACGTCGCCTTTGACAACCGGATAAACGCCGGAATCTTCCGCAGATCGTCGTCCATCAACGCGACGTCGGCGGTTTCGATCGCGGTGTCGGTACCCATCGCACCCATCGCGAAGCCGATGTCGGCGCGCGCGAGCGCGGGCGCATCGTTGATGCCGTCGCCGACCATGCCGACCGTCGCGCCATCGCTCGACCATTGCGTGACCGCGTCGAGCTTGTCCTCGGGCAACTGATCGCCGCGCGCTTCATCGACGCCGACCTGCTGCGCGATCGCCTCGGCGGTATGACGGTTGTCGCCGGTCAGCATCGTGGTGCCGACGCCGAGCCGCCGTAATTCGGCGACGGCGGCGCGGCTCGTTTCCTTCACCGTGTCAGCGACCGCAAACAGCGCGAGCACGCGCTGCGCATCGGCGAGCATCACGACGGTTTTGCCGTGCTGTTCGAGCGCATCGAGACGCGCTTCGAGTTGCGGCGAGCAGCGTCCCAGTTCCTCGACCAGGCGATGATTGCCGAGCCAGTACCCGATACCGTCGATATCGCCGCGCACGCCGCGTCCAGCGATCGCCTGGAACGCATCGACGTGCAGGTGTTCGACGCCGTCGTCATTGGCGGCAGCAGCGATCGCCATCGAAACAGGGTGGTCGGAGCGGCCCGCGAGGCTTGCCGCAAGCGTACGGTATCGGAACGTTTCACCCGCGTCACCAACCACCTCAAACTCCGTCTGCACTGGCTTCCCGTGCGTAATCGTCCCGGTCTTATCGAGTGCCAGCCGGGTCAGCTTGCGACCCTGTTCGAGATAAACGCCACCCTTGATCAGAATCCCCTTGCGCGCCGCGGCCGCGAGCCCGCTGACGATCGTCACCGGCGTCGAAATCACGAGCGCGCACGGACACGCGATCACGAGCAGCACCAGCGCCTTGTACACCCACGCGTGCCACGCTCCGTCGAACACGAGTGGTGGGACCAGAGCGACGGCGAGCGCAATCGCGAACACGATCGGCGTATAAACGCGCGCGAATTCATCGACGAAGCGCTGCGTCGGCGCCTTCGTGCCCTGCGCCTCCTCGACCGCGTGGATGATCCGCGCGAGCGTCGTGTTGCCCGCGGTCGCCGTCACTTGATAGTCGAACGAGCCCGCCTGGTTGATCGTGCCGGCGAATACGGCGTCGCCGATCGCCTTGTCGACGGGCAGGCTCTCGCCGGTGATCGGCGCCTGATCGAGGCTCGAGCGGCCCGCGACGATTTCGCCATCGAGCGCGATCCGCTCGCCCGGCTTCACGCGCACGAGCGTCCCGGGCACGATCGCGTCGACGCGGACGGGCTGCCACGCTCCATCGGGCTGCTGCACGCTGGCCTGTTCGGGCGTGAGCCGCATGAGCCCTTCGATCGCGTTGCGCGCGCGGTCGAGCGAGCGCACCTCGATCAGTTCGGCGATCGTGAAGAGCACCATCACCATTGCGGCTTCGGGCCACTGGCCGAGCAGCGCCGCGCCGGTCACGGCGATGCTCATCAGCGCGTTGATGTTCAAGTTGCCGTTGCGCAGCGCAACCCAGCCCTTGCGATATGTCGTGAGGCCACAGGAGGCAATCGCGACGACCGCCATACCCGCCACCACCCAGGCCGGCGCGCCGAGCCAGCTAGCGGCTTCTGAGGCTCCCGCGACGATGCCGGCGAGAATCAGGGGCCACCACGGCTTGCGCATTGCGTCAGTGGCTGCCTGGGGCACCGCGTTGGCGTTCCCACCCTTTCCGGCGTCGCTTGCCAGTCCGGGCGTGAAGTCGAGCGAGCGCAGGGCGGCGAGGACCGACTCGAGCGCCTCCGGCGCGTGGACGACAGTCAGCACGCGCTGCATCAGGTTGAAGTCCACGCTACGCACGGCCGGCATACGGCCGAGTTTCTTGCGGATCAGCGCTTCCTCGGTCGGGCAGTCCATCTGCAGGATGCGGATTGCGGTGCGAAGGTCGTCGCCGACGGCTTCGGACGGAGGCAGGCGCAGCGACGCAGGCGCAAAAGCGCTAGCGGCGCAGCAAGCGACAGCAGCGTGATCATGGGCGTGGCCGTGATCATGACCGTCCTGACGATCGTGCCCTTCATGTCGATCACCGCCGCCCACGTCGGCGCCACATGCATGTTCACCGCCATGCGAATGCCCACGTCCCTCACCCGTGCCCCTGCCGTGAGCATGGTTGCGCCGCGCATCAACGTCGCCGCAACCCCCGTGTGTACAGGCTTCCTCCCGTTCCGGACGATCGGTGGCAATACGGCAGGTGTCAGGCATTGGTGGCTTCCTCGTGCGATTTGTGGTCTAGTAAACACCCTGAAGCCACTACAAGGTCAAGGCCGCGTGGAGGAAGGGTCCATGAAAATCGGCGAACTGGCGAAAATCGCCCATTGCACGACGGAAACCATCCGTTTCTACGAGAAAGAGCGCCTGCTGCCCGAGGCCGAGCGCACCGAAGCCAATTACCGCAGTTACACGGCAAAGCATGTCGAGCGCCTGCGCTTCATTCGCAATTGCCGCGCGCTCGACATGACTCACGACGAAATCCGCGCATTGCTGCGTCTGACCGACGCGCCGGCGAACGGCTGCGGCGGCATGCATACGCTGGTCGACGAGCACATCGCGCACATCGACACGCGTATCGAAGAACTGCAGCAGCTGAAGGCGCAACTGACGACGCTGCGCGACCAATGCCACGGCGAGCATCCGGTCGAAGACTGCGGCATCGTGCACGGCCTGACCGACATGGATGTGGCCGTGCCGCGTCCGCGGCATACGCATCTCGGCTGACGCCATGCTTGCCGTCGAGCGCTATCGCGTCACGACGCAGCGCCGGCGCGGCAACCCCATACACGGCGAGGCCGCATGTGCGACCTTGCCGATCGATCATCGAATCCAGTTGGAGAATCAACGTGTTCACCTGTAGAAATCAGTCCTGCGGCGCGCAGTGGGAGCAATCCGACGTCGTCATCAAGAACGAAGGCCAGGGGCTGCTGTTCCGCTGCCCGCTGTGCGGCGCGCGCAATTACGTCGAGCGTTTCGACGGCGACAACGGCGCGGTGCTGTACGAGCAGTTGCCGGGCCGCCCCGATCAGGGCCCGATGGCTGAGTAATCGCGATTCCTACAGACGATCCTATGAACAGTCCCACCCCCGCCGGCGCCGCATTCAGCGAGCTGCCGCTACCGCCCGCCACGCTCGCGAACCTGACGCAGCTCGGCTACGTCGAGATGACGCCGATCCAGGCCGCGAGCCTGCCGATCGCGCTCGCCGGTCAAGATCTGATCGCGCAGGCGAAAACCGGCAGCGGCAAGACCGCGGCGTTTTCGCTGGCGCTGCTCGCGCGCCTCGATGCACGCAAATTCGGCACGCAGGCAATGGTGCTGTGCCCGACGCGCGAACTCGCCGATCAGGTCACGCAGGAAATCCGCCGTCTCGCGCGCGCGGAAGAAAACATCAAGGTGCTGACCTTGTGCGGCGGCACGCCGATGCGTCCGCAGACGGCGAGCCTCGAACATGGCGCGCACGTCGTGGTCGGCACGCCGGGCCGCATCATGGATCACCTCGAACGCGGCAGCCTCGATCTGCAATCGCTGAACACGCTCGTGCTCGACGAAGCCGACCGCATGCTCGACATGGGTTTCTTCGACGACATCGCGAAGGTCGTAAGGCAATGCCCGAAAGAGCGCCAAACGCTGCTGTTTTCAGCGACGTACCCCGAGGGCATCGCGAAGCTGAGCCAGCAATTCCTGCGAAACCCGAAGGAAGTCAAACTTGCCGAGCGGCACGACGACAGCAAGATCCGTCAGCGCTTCTACGAAGTGACCGAAGACGAGCGTCTGCACGCGGTCGGTCTGCTGTTGAATCACTATCGTCCGGTCAGCACGATCGCGTTCTGCAACACGAAGCAGCAGTGCCGTGATCTGCTCGACGTGCTGCGCGCGCAGGGCTTCCATGCGCTTGCGCTGCACGGCGAACTCGATCAGCGCGAGCGCGATCAGGTGCTGATCCAGTTCGCGAACCGCAGCTGCTCGGTGCTCGTCGCGACCGACGTTGCCGCGCGCGGCCTCGACATCGCGCAACTCGAAGCGGTGATCAACGTCGACGTGACGCCGGACCCGGAAGTGCACACGCATCGCATCGGCCGCACGGGCCGCGCCGATCAGGAAGGCTGGGCGCTGAGTCTCGCGAGCATGGACGAGATGGGGCGCGTCGGTGGGATCGAGCAGGCGCACAAGCGCGACGTCGAATGGCACAAGCTGGCCGAGCTGAAGGCGGCCAGCAACGACCCGCTGCTGCCGCCGATGGAAACGCTGCAGATCCTCGGCGGCCGCAAGGACAAGATCCGTCCCGGCGACGTGCTCGGCGCGCTGACCGGCGACGCCGGCTTCGCGGGCTCGCAGATCGGCAAGATCAACGTGACCGACATGTCGACCTATGTCGCGGTGGAGCGCAGCATCGCGCGCGAGGCGGTGCGCCGGCTCAGCGCGGGCAAGCTGAAGGGGCGCAAGGTCAAGGTTCGTTTGATGGACGAAGCATGATTCACCCGAAGCTCCGGCTTTCATTGAAAGTCCAATAACTCGAAAACGGCCGCGTCAGCGGCCGTTTTCGCAACCGGGCCGCTCAGCATCACATTCCTTCATACCTACGCAGTTACCCGCGTTCCCCGAAATCCGCACCGCGTCCCCGCAAACCATGAACCCGCCGGCTTAGGTCTGCGTCGAGCGGCTTCGCGCGAGCCATGAAGAAAACGCATGCCGCGCATGACAAAGTTTCGATTGTGAGCGTTCTTTGGCTGATGCCTAATCACCCCACCGGAAGGAACGCCCCGCCGCCGCCATTCGCGCGGCCGCCGGCGGGTGTAGAAAGGGAGAAAGTCTTATGCAGAGCGCCATGCAAGCCCGCTCGAAACTGCCGGACGTCGGCACCACCATTTTTACCGTGATCGGCCAACTGGCCGCGCAACACGATGCGTTGAACCTGTCGCAGGGCGCGCCGAATTTCGCGCCGGACCCGAAGCTCGTCGACGGCGTCGCGCAGGCGATGCGCGCCGGCCACAACCAGTACGCGCCGATGGCCGGCATCGGCGCGCTGCGCGAAGCGCTCGCCGACAAGGTCGAAACGCTGTACGGCGTGCGCTACGACCCCGCCAGCGAGGTGACCGTGCTCGCGAGCGCGAGCGAAGGTCTTTATTCGACGATCAGCGCGCTCGTGCATCCGGGCGACGAAGTGATCTACTTCGAGCCGTCGTTCGACAGCTACGGCCCGATCGTGCGCCTGCAGGGCGCGAAGCCGGTCGCGATCAAGCTGTCGCTCGATCACTTCCGCGTGAACTGGGATGAAGTCGCCGCCGCGATCACGCCGAAGACGCGCATGATCATCGTCAACACACCGCACAATCCGACCGCGACGATTTTTAGCGACGCCGATATCGAGCGGCTGAAGGCGCTCACACGCAACACCGACATCGTGATTCTGTCCGACGAGGTCTACGAACACGTCGTGTTCGACGGCGCGAAGCATCAGAGCATGGCGCGCCATCAGGAACTCGCCGAGCGCAGCGTGATCGTGTCGTCGTTCGGCAAGTCGTACCACGTGACCGGCTGGCGCGTCGGCTACTGCCTCGCGCCCGCCGCGCTGATGGACGAGATCCGCAAGGTCCATCAGTTCATGGTGTTCTCCGCCGATACGCCGATGCAACACGCGTTCGTCGACGCGCTCGCCAATCGCGACAGCTACCTCGGCCTGTCCGACTTCTATCAGAAGAAACGCGATCTGCTCGCGCATGCGCTGCGCGAATCGCGCTTCGAGCTGTTGCCGAGCGAAGGCAGTTTCTTTATGCTCGCCCGGTTCCGCGGCTTCTCCGATGAAAGCGACAGCGATTTCGTGCTGCGCCTGATCCGCGATGCGCGCGTCGCGACGATTCCGTTGTCGGCGTTCTACACCGACGGCACGGATTCGGGGCTGATTCGCCTGAGTTTCTCGAAGGACGACGCGACGCTGCTCGAAGGCGCGCGGCGTTTGTGTGAAATCTGAGCGCGCGAGAGCACACTCGAAGTATCGAAGTCATCAAGGTATTCGAAGAATGAAGGGAGATGTTATGAAGTTGCTCAAGTGCTTGGTGGCGCTGGCCTGTGCCGGCGCGTCGCTCGCAACATCGTCGGCCGCAAGCGCCGCCGATACCGCGACGCTGCGTTTCGGCCTCGAAGCGCAGTACCCGCCGTTCGAGTCGAAAGGACCGAACGGCGAACTGCAAGGGCTCGATATCGACGTGGGCAACGCGGTCTGCGCGGCCGCGCACATGAAGTGCAAGTGGGTCGAAACCTCGTTCGACGGCCTGATTCCGGCGCTGCAAGGCCGCAAGTTCGACGCGATCAATTCAGCGATGAACGCGACCGAGCAGCGCCGCCAGGCGATCGATTTCACGACCGTCGTCTATCGCGTGCCGTCGCAGCTAATCGCGCGCAGCGACAGCGGTTTGCAGCCGACGCCTGAGTCGCTGAAGGGCAAGCGCATCGGCGTACTGCAAGGCTCGATTCAGGAGACCTTCGCTAAGGTGCATTGGGAACCGGCCGGCGTGATCGTGCTGCCGTATCAGGATCAGAACCAGGTCTATGCCGATCTGACGGCTGGCCGTCTCGACGGCACGCTTGTGCTCGCGCCGGCCGGACAAACGGGCTTTCTGTCGAAGCCCGAAGGTAAGGGCTACGCGTTCGTCGGTCAGCCTGTGCGTGACGACAAGATTCTCGGCAGCGGCATCGCATACGGCATTCGCAAGGGTGATACCGCGCTGCGCGATCAGTTGAACGCCGCGATCGCGAAGGTGCAAGCCGACGGCACGGTGAAGACGCTCGCCGCGAAATATCTCGGCAATATCGACGTCAGCGCGAAGTAATCGCGTCGCGTTCGGGCGGCGGCGCCGTTTGCGAGCGGCGCCGCGCGTTCGCTTGTTGGCCATGCGTTTGACGGCTACGATACGTAGGCTTCGCGAAGTCGGAGACAACGGCGAAGTCGGCGGATCAACCGGAGAGCGCGCATGAGCGAGACGATCGAAGCGACAAGCGCTGCGAACACCGCACGCGCAAAAGGCGCAGACGCGCCGCGCTTCTGGCGCAGCGCGGCGCTGCCGTTCATCGAGGCGCGTTCCATCGACGATGGCCGCAAGGTCTGCTACGCCAAACATTCGCACGAAACGTTTTCGATCGGCGCGGTGACGGAAGGCCGCAGCGTGTATCTGAACCGCCACGCGCGGGAATGGGTCGGCGCGGGCGCCGTCGTGATGATGAACCCCGACGATGTGCACGCGTGCAACCCGGTTGCCGGCGAGCGGTGGTCGTATCGGATGCTGCACGTCGACGTTGCGTGGTTCACGAAACTGCAGCACGAGCTGGGCTTCAACGAGAACCATGCGTTCCGCGCGTTTTCGCAGATCATGACGCTCGACGCCGCGCTGTTCGACGGCCTGAACCGGCTGTGTGCGATTCTCGCCGGTAACGACGACGACATCGACACGCTGCGCAAGGAAAGCGCGGCCATCACCTTCTTCTCCAGGGTGCAGCAAACGCTCAATCCGGCGAGCCTGCCCGAGCGTGCCGTGAGCGGCCAACTCGCGCGCGCCGCGGAGTACATCGCCGAAAACTGCACGCGCGCGCTGAAACTCGACGATATGTGCGAAGCCGCCGGGCTGTCCGCGTCGCACCTGATACGCGCGTTCAAGCTGCGCTACGGCATGACGCCCCACGCGTATCTGATCAACCGACGCGTCCAGTACAGTCGCGCGCAACTGCGGCGCGGGGCACTGATCGCCGATGTCGCGCTCGATGCCGGCTTCGCCGATCAGGCGCATTTGCAGCGCACCTTCAAGCGGCTGGTGGCGGCGACGCCGGGCCAATATCGCAGCGGAGCGTGACGCGGCATGAAGCCGCCTCAGGAAGCAGGCGCGGCTCGCGTCACTCCACGAGCAGATACATCGCACTGAGCGCGAGCAGCGCCGCCATCACGCGATTGAACACCCGGACCCGCTTCGCTTCACGCAGATGCCTGCGCAAAAACGTGCCGGCATACGCCCAGCTCGCGATCGATAGATAGCAGATCACGAAGTACAGCGCCGTAAATCGCCAGACGAGCCCGCCGTCGCCGCCTGCCGCATACGCGCCCATGCCGGCCAGCGACGCGAGCCACGCCTTCGGATTGAGCCATTGCATGGCCGCGCCGTGCGCGAACGACGGCCCGCGCGCCGGCTTGTCCGCGCCGAGCTGGCCGTTGTCGATGGCGAGCTTGTAGGCCATGTAGAGCAGAAAGCCCACGCCCGCCCATTTGACGATCTCGATCAGATTGGGAAAGCGCGCGAGCAATTCGTGCAGGCCGAGGCCGATCAACAGAAGCAGCAACGTGAAACCGACCGTCGCGCCAGTGACGTGCCGCAGACTCGCGGCGAGCCCGTGCTGCGCGCCGGCGCTCAGCGCGACGACGTTGACCGGGCCGGGAGAAATGGAACTGGCGAGCGCGAACGCGGCCATCGAGAGTAATGCGGTCATCGGATGCCTCGAAACGTGAGTGTGCGAATGGATTGCGACGCTCAACGGTAACGAGGCGGCGAGGGCATGTATTGAAGGAAATTGCCCAATCGATAAGAAGGTAAAACCGCTGCAGCTTCAACGGTTCACAAAAACATTAGGCGATGACGCGATAATTCGATAACAAACACGCGTTTGAATTTAAAAAAGAAATATGCGCAAACGTTACCGAGGAAAAACAATTTTTGAATTATCAGGTAAATTCTATTTATCGAAACTTATGATATGCCCCTATGCAGCGGGCGATTATTCGGCCCGATAAACAGTCCGAAGCCTCGAAAATGCGTGATTCCACTTGCGTATGGATTCGCTATCTGCTGGGTGCTCTGTCCCAACAAACCGGAAGCGTAGTGAGCACTTCGACAAACTGAGTCCCGCCGTTGGAAACGCAGAGCACATGATCCACAAAAGAAAGGCCCGGTTTCGCGTCCTGATCGCACGGGCGCGCAGATGGCGGATGCCACGCGATGGCGTCATCTACGCGGGATGCGGCGTGGTGCTCGCAATGCTCGCGCTGTGTGGCTACGCGCTGTATCAGAGCCGCGAGGATGCGATTGCGCGCGCACTCGATTCGACGCGCGATGTCGCGACGATCACCGAGCGCGACATCGCGCGCAATTTCGAGCTGTACGCGCTGTCGCTGCAGGCCGTCGCCGATGGCCTCGGGCGTCCGGGCGTGCTCGGTTCGCCGCGTTTGCGGCGCGAGATCCTGTTCGATCGCGCGGCGACCGGGCAATACGTCGGCGCGATGGTGGTGATCGACGCACTGGGCAACGTCGTGATCGATTCGGATAGCGACGTGCCGCGCGGGGGAAACCTCTCGGACCGTCCGTACTTCAGGATTCATCGTGAAGATCCGGATCTCGGGCTCGATGTCAGCGCGCCGTACAACTCGAGACTCAGACCCGGTTCGCGTAGCATCGCGCTGAGCCGGCGACTGTCCCGGCCTGACGGATCGTTTGCGGGAATCGTCGCGCTCGGTATCGATCAGGAGTATTTCACGAGCCTGTTCGCGGATCTGCGGATCGGGCAGCATGGCTCGGTGTCGATCGTCAGAACGGACGGCACGATCATCGTGCGACGGCCCGACGATCGACACGCGACGGGCAGCGATATCAGCAAGACGGCGTTCTTCCAGCACCTGCTCGCGAAAGACGAGGGCAGCTTTATCGCGTCTTCGCCGCTCGACGGCGCCGAGCGGCTTTACTCGTTCAGACGGATTCCGCAATTGCCGCTGATCGTGCTGGTCGCCGAGGCGACCGACGATATCTATGCGGGCTGGTGGGGGCGCGCGCTGACGATCGGTTCGCTGATGCTGATCTTCGGGATCGGCGTGATCGTGTTGGCGGCGTGGCTCGGCGCCGAGTTGCGACGGCGACAGCGGGTGGAGCACGAGCTCGAACGGCTTGCCGGCACGGACGGACTCACCGGCCTGCCCAATCGCCGCGCGCTGTGCGAAACGCTCGAGCGCGAATGGCTGCGCGCGCGCCGCACGGGCAGCGTGTTATCGCTGCTGTTCGTCGATATCGATCACTTCAAAGCCTATAACGATACCTACGGTCACCAGGCCGGCGACGTCGCGCTGACCGCGGTCGCGCGCTGCATCCGCAGGGTGATCCAGCGGCCGGGCGATTGCGTCGGTCGATACGGCGGCGAGGAATTCGTCGTGGTGCTGCCGGATACCGACGCCGCCGGTGCCGGGGTGGTCGGCGAGAACATCCGCGTGGCGATCGGCGAGTTGGGCATCGCGCACCTGGGCTGCGAGTTCGGTCGCGTGACGGTCAGCATCGGCGCGACCACGTCGCGGTCGCATCGGGTGACGGATGTCAGCGTCGTCGTTCGGGCTGCCGATGAGGCGTTGTATACGGCGAAGGCCGGTGGCAGGAATAGGGTTGCGCAAATGGGAGTTGGGTGACCGGCCGCTCCTGATTTTTCTGCGCCGGAAATGAAGAAGGGTTGCGACGCTTTCGCGTGCAACCCTTTCTGATTTCCGCGACGTGCTACCTCGCGCCGGTTGTCGATGCCTGGATTAGAACGAGCCAGCGATAACGCGCACCAGCCCACTGCGCAGCGGCGGCGCTGCTTCAGCGAACTCGAGATTCACCTTGTTGGCGACGCTCAAGATGCGGGTCTGATACGTACGATAGTTCGTATCTTCGCTGTAGGTCACGGTTGTGCCGCCACTGTTGCCTTGGTCCAGGTTGTGTGCGGAGTTTTCGTGGCTCGCTACGCCACTGTGCTGGCGCTCCTTGATTTGCACGTCGGTAATGGCGGTGTAGTACACGTCTTTAACTGCAGCGTTGGCGACCAGTTCAATCAGGCCGCCCGCGAGGGCCGCGCCAGCGATCGGCGCGGCATGCGTGCTACCAAACGATGCCGCGGCGGCCGCGCCAAGAAAGGCACCGCCAAGAGGGGCGCCATATCCGCCGAATGCTTCCTGGGCCGCCGACGGAGCGACCTTGCCTACCTGCAGGATGTTTGCCTGAAGAATATATTGCGCATGGTCGGGGTCTCCGACGATGCGGTATCCCTTGCCCGAGACGGCCGCTTTCACGTCAGCCGCGATATCGAAATCAGGCTTGTCGGAGGTATTGCGGATCTGCACGAAAACAGTCTTTTTCGAATCGGCGACCGGGTCGAGGAAGATCGTGTCCGACATCTTTGTCTGGACATCGAGGTCGTGCTTGCTGATCGCAACCTGGGTCGCCGCACACCCGGTCAGCAAGCTGGTGGTGCCGGCCGTAGCCAGAAGAACTGCTGTAAGTGCAAGTTTGTTCAATTTCATAACTTCCCCTGTGTTTCTGCAGCAGATCACTACGGTCCCCTGCTGCACGCAGGCCAATCATTTGAATTAATTTCTTCGCAGATACCCGTTCTTGCATTCTTGTGAGGAAAGGAAGGCATGTGGAGGTCGGCTGCTGGCTTGGGAATCTTTAGGGTTAGAAGCGAAATTATGCTAACTGGGTAATGGCATGGCCATTACGCGGGAGCGGGTGTTGGGCGTATGGTGATAGGGTCGCCAGCTTGCGCAATCTCGCAGTAGTTTGCGAATGGGCGTGGCGCAGCCGGGTTGTCCCATTTGCCTGCACAGGCGACAGAACGCAAAAAGCCCGATCGCGGTGACCGGGCTTTTTGCTTGAATCTGGTGGTGGGGCGTGAGTGACTCGAACACTCGACCTACGGATTAAAAGGGTACGAGTCGGCGTAAATTTCTTTTAAAATCAATATCCTGCCCCGCTCGCCTAGATTGACCATCGCGCCAGATAGCCCTGAATCAGAGGGCCTCTGTGCAGCGTAGCTACGTTGGCGCTACGTTGTCTTTGGACGGATACTTAAACGCTTATTCGCCCCAGATCGGTGACGCGCACTGTTGCGTCGTCACCGATGAGGTCCTCATCTTTCCACCGACCTGTGTAGTCGCGTTTTAAGACGCGGCATCCTCCGAGCGGATTGTGCGTCGATTAATCTGAGATATTAGAGACTGTATAAGATTCAGATACTTGTCAGATGTCTGGGCATTCTTTCTGAAATAAAAAGCTTTTGGATCGGCTACCCGTACTGAGCGATTGATCATTGCCTCTCCTTCCTTAAGGAGCCTAAGCGAATCTTTACGGTAAGGTTCGCGTCTTGCGTGATGATACCTTGCGATCGATTTTCTCAATAAACACAGAGACTCGTCTTTTCCGTTATCGAATGCTTTATCAATAGCCTTATCTCCGTCAGATAGTCTATCGAGCTTGTAGTCAATTAAACCTAGTGTTAGCCACGCGTCGCCGCTTTGCGGGTCTAGCTCTGTAGCCTTAATGGCGTGCTCATGCGCAGCCTCGGGGCGATTTAACGTCCGTAAAAGGAAAGACGCATATCGTTCATGTAACGAAGCATTCAACGGTTCGTCAAGCAACGCCAAGTCGAAATTTTCGATGGCTGATTTATAATCGCGCTTCATTCCTGCGATCTTCGCCGCCTTGGCGAATTCATTGCGATAGCCGTCGGCAACTCGATCTTGCCTATATTGCATCTCGATTTTGTGTCGATCCGTCTCTAATTTGTCAACCTTGAATGCGATATTATCTAAGCGTTCTACGACGGCGTCAGAGGCGCGATGTTTCTTTTGCCTGAAAAATTCCTTTGCTAGGTCGACGATTTCTAAATCGTAAGTGTCGCCATGATCAATCACGCTGGCAAAGTAGGTTTCATTAAGGCTCTCCTGAAACTCCGTATGTTGAACTCCGATCGCTGTACATGCGTCTCCGATGCACCTGCCATTAATAGGGCTAGCCAATGAGACGAGAACCATAAACACCTCGCGTACCAGTTCATTCATTCTCGCCCAAGCATCTTCATACAAAAACTCCAACAACTGATCGTTCGTTTTCTTCAGGATCTGATCAAGCCCATCCTGAAGGCCACTGGAGGAGCGAGAAATGTAGCGGACTAGAGTATCAATGAGCAGAGGTTTGTACATCAACTGCTTACAGGCTGCGCGCAGCCGAGCTTCGCCAGCCTGAATAACGGCTTGCGCCTTATACTCTTTGCCTGAACGTTGAATGAGAAGAAGCGCTTCGTCGTCTGACAATGAGCTAACGACTACTGGGGTGGCGTTAAGCAGTTCACGTCGCCGTGATGTTATTACCACACGTCCGAGTTTTTTGCCTACCGTGGTCAAAAATTCGCCAAGCTCCTCCGCGTCGAGTTGAGAGGTAGCTAAGGTTTCGGTGTTGTCGATGATTAATAAAATATCATGCCGGGTAAAGCCCTGCCTAACGAATTCACCTTGAATCTTATCGATAAGCGCATTCCCACTTACTTTATACCATTCCTTCCCCAAAACAGGGAAAAATAGATATAAAAGCTCGCGAACGCCGTCCTCCATGGCATCCGAGATGCCCTTGAAATGAATAATTCCGTCATCTGTCCATCGGGTTTTCTTGGCCGTATAGAAACAAACAACTGATGGTAGTGTGGTGGAGTCTTCTAGTTTTCCTTCGATTAAGTTATTGAAGAACTCTAACGATAGAGTTGTTTTGCCAAATCCTCCATCGCCGTATACCAAGCACATGCGAGAATCGGCAAAATCATCGATCCATTTTTTTAATTTATCGAGTTCTTTTTTACGCCCCACGAAAGTATTGGTTTGTCTAACGGGGATATTGTGAAAGATGGAGGTGGGTTTGCCGTTTATTGTTAACTCGGCTAATTTAAATTTTTCTGCGTAGGGGTCGTCGGTCGCGAAGATGTTGGTGTTATCAAGGTCGGCCGTAAATTCTTTGGCGTCAGTCCACGACAGTAACTGGCCATGGATTTTCCAAAGCCCTTTTCGAGAAACAACCTTTGCGATGACGACGGCATGACCTGAGACGACAAGAGGCGTCGAGATCCGCAACGGGTTTCCAGATATATCCAACGCCAACGTGCCATCTTTCTCGATTTTTGGCAAATCGGCCGAAAATGCAGTCAGCAAGGACTGGATCAGATCGTTGAGTCGATTAGCCCAGAAAGTGGCGGTTTTTTCATCCACAACGCCGTGCGCCGGCTTTTTGTTCCGAAATTCAACCCATTCAATCAATTGATTGACGATGGGTTGATTAGAGTAAATGCTTTTTTCGAACCAACCCAACATGTATGTCTTGGCCACGTTACTCCTTACGATCGGAATAAGTGCGTCGAGTGCTTCGAGTGGAAGTCCATCCACAGGTTGAGCGAAGCGATCGAGTAAACCTTTGATGATGCCGCCGTCATCCTTGGCCGGAGTCATGCGAAGGGCAATCTCAAATGCTGAGAGTGCAAGGGTCTGCAATAGCGATCGCATTACCGACGATAGGTAGCTGAGCTTCTGCGAATCAGACTCCCCAAGGCCTGCTTCATGAAGTTGCGCGGAATAGATTTTGTGCATATTGGTCTCCGATGAGATCACACACTTTATCTCACGACACATGGGCTGCCAACCATGTATGAGCCCGACCTAAAATATCGAGCTGCTTCCCACTGTGGGCTGCTGTTCGATGGTTTGGCTAGGGACAAGAAGGAGTTTTTCAGAACAATCTGGGGATCTTCGTCAAAAGCATTTGGGGTGTGTTTGAGCGACTCTAATCGACTCGTGCGCTAGGCATTAATCGATTTGAAACGGTTGGCTACACTCAGAAACTTCGAAGGATCTGCGCAAAGTGTTAGCGGAACGAATGGTAGGGGCTATGTATAGCTTACAGCTCGTTCCTGCTTGAGGGCATGACCTGGGCGGACGAGCGAAATTTCGCGGCGACATTCGCGGGCACAAGGGGCAGGTGTGTTTTCAGGATTCGAGACTTGCCCGTGCCGCTCGTCCGTCCGTGTCTTAAGATAACCTACGTTGCGATGGCGCGTAGTGAAGCAAGCAACCGAATAATCCGAGGCGACGGGGATCGGTAAATCGCATTTACCGATGACAAGAAAGATGCTGCCGCTGCTATCGACCGGGAGAGTACGATCACTGTCGCTGAACGTTACTTGCTGTTGGCGACGGTGGCTGCCGGACGGGATGTCTTGAGAATGCGAAGAAAAGGCAGGGAATCAAATGACTGAGCGGAAGTACAGATTCGAGGCACCACGCAACTCTCGCCAACATTTGGAGGCGCTTTATGAGGAGCTTTCCTTTTCTGAGCGAGAGTACAACAATAGCCGACCGACCGAAACGTTGAAGGACCACGTTGCGGAACTCCTGCACGAAGCTCGAGTCGCTAAACGACAGAGAAAGGATGAAAAGGAAGCAGAGGAAAGGGACAAGTCGTGGGCAGTGAGCGCGTTGGCAGTATTGGCCGCCATACTTATGTTTGTCGGAATGAGTCGCCAAGGATCATGGCTTGATGACTACCTTTTCGTCATCAGGCTTTGGGCGATTGGGTTCGCGGCCGTCTTCGTGGGCGTATCTATCGAACGCAGTTCGTTCTTCACGCGGTTATGGGCGTACGGTTTTACGAAGCTTACGGCATCGATTGCGGTGTCTGCTTTGGTCGTATTCAGCACGGGCAAGGCCTCCTCGCTGATCAATGGAGTCTTTCCGGTGGATGCTTCGGCATTGCCCTTCACAAGGGCGATCGTGGCCGGACTGTTAGCCTTCGAGTACGCGTATCCGCTTCTACTGGTCGTTGCTGTGTTCGCAGCAATACATGCACTTGTCCTCTTCGGATGGGTAAAGCTGAAACTGTCAGGCGAGGGGAAATATAACGAGCCGCCCATTCAGTCGGTAGCGTTTCTCTTGCTATCGGCGGTAGTGCTGATGTCGTACGCGAAGTGGGTGAACAGGGACTTCTCAAATGAGGCGTGGCCGGCCAAGATATATCGACTTGCACACTCGCTCGACTTCGATGTGAAGTACGAATGTACGAATATCCCCAAAGGATTCTCGGTGGTTTTTCTTGGACCGGATCATGCTCACGTGTTGCTTGATCAGAATAACCCTCAGAGCGAAGATATAGAGTCGTTTGTCGATGCTGGGGCTAGTGAGCAGACTGATATCCCGCAGCGGTTCCGCGTTCTTTTGTGCGAGGCGGAGACTCGGCTTCCCGACGGCGAAAAGGGAACAGGTATGAGCGGAATTTCTCCGGCTGACGACGCGGCTCAGTAGCGTTAGTGACCGGCGCGTCAGTCATGTTGGAGCTCGGTGGGGGCGCGGTATTGCATTCAGTCTTGCTGTAGTGTCGGGATAAGCAGATGCTGCATGACAGATTGCGGGGCATTGCTGCTATGCGGACGTATTTGCACACAAGAAGAGGGGGAGAGCAATGGCGCTGGGGCGAGTCGAGCGCATCCTGATTCTGGCGAAGACCTACCCTTCGCCAAGCGCGCAGTACGTCGAAACCTCCTGCGTCGCGGGCATCGCTCAGAGCGGCGCAATGCGGCGCCTGTTTCCGGTGCCATTCCGAATGATCGAGGACGGGCAGCAGTTCAGGAAGTGGCAGTGGATTGACGTGCGCGTCGAAAAGGCTGCAAAGGATCACCGGCCCGAGAGCCACAAGGTCTATGTTGACACGATCAACTGCGGCAATGTGATCGAGCCCAAGAAAGAGTGGTCGTCACGGTGGGAGTGGTTAGACAAGATACCTGCGTTTGGCAGCTTCGATGCCATCGACGCGGCGAGGCTTGGAGATGGATTGTCGCTCGCACTCCTGCGTCCGAAGCGATTACTTGGCCTCGACATAATCAAGGCCCGCAACGCAGATTGGACGGATGACGAGCGGGAGAAGCTGCTGCAGGAACAGATGCAGGGCAATCTCTTTTCTGAGGCGGAAGAGCGCAAACAGGTGAAGCAGCTTCGCAAGGTGCCGTTCGACTTCTACTACCGATACGTCTGTGATACGCCGGACGGCGAGGAGGAACATAAGCACAAGATCGTTGACTGGGAGGCGGGAGCGCTCTTCTGGAAATGCCGCGAAAGCTACCGTAGTGAGTGGGAGAAGCCGTTCCGCGCCAAGCTGGAGAAGGATCTGGGTAGCAAGGACCTCATGTTCCTGATGGGTAACCAGCATCGGTTTCAGGACCAGTGGCTGATCATCAGTCTGATCTACCCGCCTAAGCGCAAGCCAGCTGACGACCGGCAAGGCGCGCTGTTTTAGTGTTCGCGCTGGAGATGTGTTCGACGTCAGCGCCGCAGTGCTCCCGCACTGCATTGGCGACCATTGAGCGGTGGCAAAAATTGAAGTCAGCCTCGTAGCAGAGCAAGACGCAGTTCGACGAATTCACCAAATCGGATAGGTCTGCGATAGCCGCCTTCTGTGTCTTCAGGTACTTGCGGAAACCGTCGGTGTAGCGCTTCCAGTTGCCATCTTCCCGGTAGCGGTCGCGTACGGGCTTCGGGCAGCCGAGGTCCGCCATGTGGACATATTCGATGCCTGAGAGATTCAGCGCGCTGGCCAGCGCCTTCTTTGAAAAGCCGGGCTTGCGGGATAGGGGCAGCTCGCGGATATCCACGACGGTCTCAATGTCATGCTCGCCGAGCGATGACATAAAAGTGTCGATGTCCAGTCCTTCGTAGCCAATGGTGAAAACAGTCATCGATATGCTCCGTCCAGAGGCGGTACAGTGAGAATACCGTTCTCTGGCGAGATCCGGTATTCGTGGTGCCGGCCCGCTGAAGGGCGGCCTCGCGCCCGACAATCGAAGGCGACGTCACTGTTCCGCGCGTCGCCCGGCGATATGGATCTATGTTGAATGATGCAGACCCAAAACGCCTACACCACGCCTACACGGATTCCAGAAAGCAAATCTATGGTCAGCCTGACTTTTGCAAGCGAGGTGGTGTTGACGTAAATTGGGCTTGCGCAAATCTATCCGGGGTCGTTGTGGGAACAG
>NZ_JACHDL010000046.1:0-25288 GCF_014201055.1 Paraburkholderia sp. CI2 | reverse complement strand
TCCCACCCCTTCCCATCCCGAACAGGACCGTGAAACGACTCCACGCCGATGATAGTGCGGATTGCCCGTGTGAAAGTAGGTAATCGTCAGGCTCCTCCCCAGTCAGAAACCCCACCCGCCGCGGTGGGGTTTTTGCGTTTACGCGGCCGTCATCGGCAGAGATGACGTTTCGGAGACAATCCAGCCGCCGCAATTCGACAATACGACGCCGGAAAGTGCGCGCGTCAACTCTCTTTCAATTGTTCGCGCTATGCTCACGTATTCCTTTCGGAAGCGCTGGCATCGAACGACCTATGAAATCAGATCTGGCAATGCAAACCTACGGCGCGGATTCGTCGGGTATGGTCTGCGGTTTCCGGTTTTCGCCGACGCTCGCCGGGCGGCCGATCGACGCGGACGAAGTCATCGACTGGTACCGCGAGCGCGAGGACGATGCCGGCACTAGCGCGACGGACGCTGGCGAGTTTCTATGGCTTCACTTCAATCTCGCGCATAGCGCGAGCGAGCGCTGGATGCGCACGCAACTCGATCTGCCCGAAACCTTTTTCGACGCCTTGCGCGAAGGCTCGCATTCGACGCGGATCGAGCATGCGGACGGCGCACTGCGCGCGGTCGTCAACGACGTCATGTTTAACCTCGAATTCATCCCGTCAGAAATCGCGACGCTGTGGATCTACGCACATAAGCGGCTCATCGTGACGGCGCGGCTGAAGCCGCTGCGCTCGGTCGACCGTTTGCGCGCGTCGGTGCGCGAAGGTGAAATATTCAGGTCACCTGCCGAACTGCTAGTTCATCTGATGCGCGACCAGGCCGACCTGCTCGTGCAGATCGTCCGCCGAACCAGTGCCGACGTCGATCGAATCGAGGATCGCTTTCTGTCGCAACGGCAGACGCAAAACCGCCTGGACCTCGGCGCGATGCGTCGCACGCTGACACGCCTGCAACGCATGCTGGCACCCGAACCGGGCGCGATTTTCCGCTTGCTGGCGAGGCCGCCTCGCTGGCTTCATGCGGAAGACGTGCAAGATCTGCGTGAATCGACGGAGGAGTTCTCGGTCGTGCTTTCGGACGTAGCGGGATTGATCGAGCGGGTCAGATTGCTGCAGGAAGAAATCACCTCGCGCCTCGAGGAGCAGAACAACCGGACGCTATTTACGCTGACGCTAGTCACGGTGCTGGTGATGCCGATCAATATCGTCGCCGGTTTCTTCGGCATGAACGTCGGTGGTATTCCGCTCGCCGAGAACAAGCATGGCTTCTGGCTGATGGTGGTGCTGGTCGCCGGCTTTACCGGGCTGACGGGCTGGTGGGCGTTTCGCCGCAGGAGGGAGCGCTAGAAGGCGCGGCAGATTTGGCCCGCTTTTTACGAGGCCAAACTCGCCGGCGTGATCGAAGCCCGAACATGCCCGTCTTCGAATACGCTTCGCAGCGATTCAAAGAGGGCAAGTACTCGTCGATTACTCGAGTGCGTTATCCGAGCGCGGCAGCCGGACCAAAGAACTCATAACGGCTCTGCGATTCCGGCACGCCGATCGCCTTCAGCCCTTTCTTGATCGCCTTCATGAACGCGACGGGCCCGAGGAAATACACGTCGACATCGCGCGTTTCCGGCAACCACTTCTTCAGATTCGCTTCGTCGACGTAACCGACCGCGTGCGCTTCGGCATCGCCATCACGGCGCTCCTCGTAGCAATAGAAGCGCTTCAGTTGCGGATGGCGTGCGGCCAATGCATCGATTGCGCCGCGGAATGCGTGCACGCCACCATGACGGGCCGCGTGAATGAAATGCACCGTACGATTGGTCTTCAGCGCGGCCTCCAGCATCGCCATCGTCGGCGTAATGCCAACACCGCCGCTGATCAGCACCAACGGCTTGTCGCCAGGTTGCAGCGTAAATTCGCCGGACGGCGCGAACAGCTCGAGCGAGTCGCTTTCCTTGATCTGCTCGTGCAGATACTTCGACACGGTGCCATTCGGTTCACGCTTCACGCTGATGCGATATTCGCGGCCATCGCTCATTGCGGACAGCGAATAGTTGCGACGCACTTCTTCGCCGTCGATCACCAGACGCACGCCAATGTACTGACCCGGCTGAAACGCGAGCAATTCGCCGCCGTCATCGGGACGCAGATAGAACGACGTGATCTCGTCGCTTTCACGCATTTTGCGCGCGACGCGGAACAACCGCGTGCCGCGCCAACCGCCGGGCGCTGCTGCGCTTTCGGCGTAGATCTTCTCTTCGAGGCCGATCAGCAGATCGGCGAGTTGTTGATACGCGGCGGCCCACGCTTCGATCACGGCGGCGGTTGCGACGTCCGCGCCGAGTACCTCGCGAATCGCGCGCAGCAGACACTTGCCGACGATCGGATAGTGCTCAGGCTGCACGTTCAGCGACACGTGCTTGTTGATGATCTGCGCGACTAGCCCGCCCAACTGCTCGAGCTGATCGATATGGCGCGCATACATCAGCACGCCGTTGGCCAACGCGCGCGGTTGCGCGCCGCTTGCCTGATTGGCTTGATTGAACATCGGGCGCACTTCCGGATGCTCGCTGAGCATCAGATTGTAGAAGTGCGTGGTGAGCGCCTCGCCGCCGCTTTCCAGGAGCGGCACGGTTGCTTTGATGATGGCGCGGTGTTCGGCGGATAGCATGTTTTTAAGTCCTGGTGAGAGTCTGGGTGAGCGTCTGCCTATCAGCGAATGTCACAGCCGGTTTCGGCAGACTGCCTCTGCTATCCACGATTCGTGCCAGGTATAAAATGCATTTAGATCAACGATCTGGCAATTAAGATGGTTCATTCGACCCTAGTCGAAAAGACCCAATCCGCAGTCGATCTGACTACAGGGGCGGTCCTCGATGTTCTTACCCCGCTGATTCTCGACCTGTCGCGCGAGCTGTCCGAGCGCGAGCGTTATCGGCGGCTGCTCAGCGCGCTGCGCTCGCTATTTCCGGGCGACGCGGCCGCTCTGCTACGCCTCGAAGGCGATACGCTGGTGCCGCTCGCCATCGACGGCTTGAGCAGCGATACGCTCGGGCGGCGTTTTCGCGTCGCCGAGCATCCGCGCTTTCAGGAGCTGCTGGCCCAGCCAGGGCCGACGCGCTTCGCCGCCGACTCCGATTTGCCCGATCCCTACGATGGCCTCGTGCAAGGCATGGCGCCCGGGCACCTCGAAGTGCACGACTGTCTGGGGTGCCCGCTGTTCATCCGCGGCGAGCCTTGGGGCTTGCTCACGCTCGACGCACTCGACCCGGCGCGCTTCGACACACTCGACATGGCCTCGCTGCAGGCGTTTCTCGGCCTCGCGGCCGCGACCGTGAGCGTCGTCGAACGCATCGACGCGTTGGCGCGCAATGGCGAGGAGGCGCAGCGCCGCGCGGAAGCGTATCGGCTGGCGAGCAGCGAGAGCCGGCGCGAGCTGATCGGCAGCAGCGACGCGCATCGCCGCATGATCAAGGAGATCGAGGTGGTGGCCGCCAGCGATCTGACCGTGCTCGTCACCGGCGAGACCGGCGTCGGCAAGGAACTTGTCGCCAATGCGATCCACGCGCTGTCGCCGCGCGCGAACAAGCCGCTGATCAGCCTGAACTGCGCGGCGTTGCCCGATACGCTCGTCGAGAGCGAACTGTTCGGGCACGTGCGCGGCGCGTTTTCGGGAGCCTCGGCGGATCGACGCGGCAAGTTCGAACTCGCGGACGGCGGCACCATTTTCCTCGACGAAGTCGGTGAGTTGCCCCTCGCGGTGCAGGCAAAGCTGTTGCGCGTGCTGCAGAACGGCCAGTTGCAGCGCATCGGCTCGGACCACGAACACAGAGTCGACGTGCGGCTCATCGCCGCAACCAATCGCGACCTCGCCGAAGAATTGCGCGCGGGCCGCTTTCGCGCCGACCTCTATCATCGCCTCAGCGTGTATCCGCTGCGCGTGTCGCCGTTGCGCGAGCGTGGCCGCGACGTGCTACTGCTGGCGGGCTTCTTCCTCGAAGACAATCGCTCCCGGCTCGGTTTGCTGAGCCTGCGTCTTGCGGCTGACGCACAGGCCGCATTGCTGCACTACTCATGGCCCGGCAATGTGCGCGAACTGGAGCATCTGATCGGACGCAGCGCGCTGAAGGCGTTGGCGGCCAATCGTGAGCGCCGCCGTATTCTGACGTTGACGGCCGCGGACTTCGCGTTGTCGGACGCACAAGATCATGAAGCCAATCAAATCGCCACGCAGAGCGAGGAAAGCGAGACGAAAGACTTTCGCAGCGCGGTCACCGAGTTCGAACGCAATCTCGTTCTCGAAGCGCTGATCCGCAACAGGCAGAACTGGGCCGCGGTCGCGCGCGAGCTGGGGCTGGACCGGGCGAATCTGAATCGGCTGGCTAAACGGCTCGGGCTCAAATGAGCGAACAGGCGCAGGGGTGCCGTCGCGGCCCGGCACTAAGGTCAAGCCACATCGAATCGCCGATCGCGCTGACAACAGATCGTCAGCGCCGCTCGCTGGGCTCAACGTCTTAACGAAAAACAAAGGCCCGCTTCGGAAAATCGAACTTCGCGGAACGCAGCGCGTCGGTCATAGTGGGCCCTAACGAGGACCATCACACTGAATCTGGAGACTCCGTCATGTCCGCTGCCCCAGAGAAACTCGACGATTGGCTCAACAAGCAGGCGGTGGCCGAAGACGACATCACCGCGTTTCCATTGAAGGCGCTTGCCGCCACGCTCGATCGCGAGGAAAGCGGTAACACCGTACCGCCGTTGTGGCACTGGCTGTACTTTCTGCCGGTTGCGCCGCTCTCCGAAGTCGGCCCCGACGGACATCCGAAGCGTGGCGATTTTCTGCCGCCCGTGCCACTGCCGCGCCGCATGTGGGCTGGCGGCCGGCTCACGTTTCATGCGCCGCTGAAGATCGGCGAGCATGCGCGGCGCACGTCGACGATCGCCAATATCGAGGACAAGACCGGCCGCTCGGGCCGCCTCGTGTTCGTCACCGTGCAACATACGATCGAAGTCGATGGCGAGTTGAAGCTCGAAGAGGAGCACGACATCGTCTATCGCGACGCGCCGCAGGAGGGCGCGCGGCCGCAACAGCCGGCGCCCGCGCCCGAAGACGAAACATGGCGCCGCACGATCGACGCCGATGCCGTGATGCTGTTGCGCTACTCGGCGCTGACTTTCAACGGCCATCGCATTCACTACGACCATCCTTATGTCACGCAGGTCGAAGGCTATCCGGGCCTCGTCGTGCATGGCCCGCTGATCGCGACGCTGCTGGTCGATCTCGTGCGCCGAGAACTGCCGCAAGCGACACTGCAAAGCTTCGCGTTTCGCGCGCTTCGCCCCACGTTCGCGGACCAGCCGTTCACGGTATGCGGCAAGCCCGCCGCCGACGGCAAGACCATCGACCTGTGGGCGAAGGACCACGAAGGTTATCTGACCATGCGCGCGACCGCCGCGCTCGCCTGAATTCCGCGAGACTCGACTATGCAAACCACGCAACACGATTCGTTCCAGGACATTCGCGAGGCCGTGCGCGATCTGTGTCAGCAGTTTTCCGGCGAGTACTTTCGCAAGATCGACGAGGCGCGCGGCTATCCGGAAGAGTTCGTCGACGCGCTGACGAAGGCCGGCTGGCTCGCCGCGCTGATTCCGCAGGACTTCGGCGGCTCGGGGCTCGGGCTCACGGAAGCGTCGGTGATCATGGAGGAGATCAATCGCGCGGGCGGCAACTCGGGCGCGTGCCACGGGCAGATGTACAACATGGGCACGCTGCTGCGGCACGGTTCGGAAGAACAGAAGCGCAGGTATCTGCCGAAGATCGCGAACGGCGACCTGCGTTTGCAATCGATGGGCGTGACCGAGCCGACCACCGGCACCGATACGACGAAGATCAAGACGACCGCAGAGCGGCGCGGTGACCGTTACGTGATCAACGGTCAGAAGGTGTGGATCTCGCGCGTGCAACACTCGGACCTGATGATTCTGCTCGCACGCACCACTTCGCTCGCGGACGTGAAGAGGAAATCAGAGGGCATGTCGATCTTCATCGTCGATCTGCGCGAGGCGATCGGTCATGGCCTGACGGTGCAGCCGATTCTGAACATGGTCAATCACGAGACCAACGAGCTCTTTTTCGACAACCTCGAAATTCCGGCCGAGAATCTGATCGGCGAGGAAGGGCAAGGCTTCAAATACATTCTCGATGGCCTGAACGCGGAGCGCACGCTGATCGCCGCGGAATGCATCGGTGACGGTTACTGGTTTGTCGATAAAGTCACCGAATACGCGAAGGAGCGCGTCGTGTTCGGCCGGCCGATCGGACAGAACCAGGGCGTGCAGTTTCCGATCGCGCGCTCGTTCATCAACGTCGAGGCGGCGAGCCTGATGCGCTTCGAAGCGGCACGTCGTTTCGACGCACATCAACCGTGCGGTGCGCAGGCGAATATGGCGAAGCTGCTCGCGGCGGATGCGTCGTGGGAAGCGGCCAATGCGTGCCTGCAATTTCACGGCGGCTTCGGCTTCGCGTGCGAGTACGACGTCGAGCGCAAGTTTCGTGAAACGCGTCTGTATCAAGTCGCGCCGATATCGACCAATCTGATTCTCTCGTACGTGGCCGAGCATATCCTCGGGCTGCCGCGTTCGTTCTGACCCGCTGGCGGACATCATGAGACCACTCGACGGTATCAAGGTCATCACGCTCGAACACGCGATTGCCGCGCCGTTCTGCACGCGTCAACTGGCCGATCTCGGGGCGCGCGTGATCAAGATCGAACGGCCCGGCGTCGGCGATTTCGCGCGCGGCTATGACGAACGTGTGCATGGGCTGTCGTCGCACTTCGTGTGGACCAATCGCTCGAAGGAGAGTCTTTCGCTCGACCTGAAGCAGCCCGCGGCGGCCGAGATTCTCGATGCGTTGGTTGCCGATGCCGACGTGCTCGTGCAGAACCTCGCGCCAGGCGCGGCCGAACGGCTTGGCCTCGGTTATGACACATTGAGCCACAAGTATCCGAAGTTGATCGTCTGCGATATTTCCGGCTACGGCGCGGACGGTCCGTATCGCGACAAGAAGGCGTACGACCTGCTGATTCAAAGCGAGTCCGGCTTCCTGTCGATCACCGGTTCGCCCGGCTCGCCAGCGAAAGCGGGCTGTTCGATCGCCGATATCGCGGCGGGCATGTACGCGTATTCGAACATCCTGAGCGCGCTGTTGCAGCGTGGACGCACAGGGCGCGGTTGCCGCATCGATGTATCGATGCTCGAGAGCATGGTCGAGTGGATGGGTTATCCGCTCTACTACGCGATCGACGGTCAGTCGCAGCCCGCGCTTGCGGGCGCCGCGCATGCAACGATCTATCCTTATGGCCCGTTTCCCGCTGGCGACGGCAAGACGGTCATGCTTGGCCTGCAGAACGAACGCGAATGGAAGCTGTTCTGCGAGCGCGTGCTCGAACAGCCTGAACTGGCAACCGACGAACGCTTTGCATCGAACTCGAAACGTACTGCGGCGCGCGACGCCCTGCGCGAGGTGATCGTCGCGGCGTTTGCGAAGCAGAGCGCGGCGCACGTGATCGATCGACTCGATGAGGCAGGCATCGCGAACGCGCAGATGAATACGCTCGCCGATGTGTGGGCGCATCCGCAACTGAAGGCGCGCGAGCGCTGGCAGGAAGTCGGCACGGCAACGGGGACGATACCCGCATTGCGGCCGCCCGGTCTGCCTTCCGACCTCGAGCCGCGAATGGACCCTGTGCCCACGCTTGGTCAACATACGGAAGCAATTCTGCGTGAGCTTGGCTACGACAATGGGCGTATCGACGCGCTGCGCGCGGCGGGCACGATCTGATTCGGTAACGACCCCATGAACGACCATCCCAGTCTCACGCTTGCTACTTTCGCGGCGCAACTCGACTTCGACCGCATCCCGCACGAGGTCGTCGAGCGTACCGTCAACCTGTACGTCGATTGGCTCGGCTCGGCGCTGGCCGGCAAGGGTGCGCGCCCGGTCGAGACGATCGCGCGGTTCGCACGCGCGGCAGCCGGGGCGACGAACGAGGGCCTCTGCGAGGTGCTGATCGACCGCGGTCGCACCACGCCGTATTTCGCCGCAATGATCAACGGCGCGGCATCGCATTTCGCCGAACAGGACGATGTGCACAATGGCTCGGTGTTTCATCCGGCGACCGTGGTGTTTCCGGTTGCGCTCGCGTTGGCACAGGCAAAGCGAGCGTCGGGGCGCGACTTCATCGCGGCGGCGGTGGCGGGATACGAGGTCGGCATTCGCATCGGCGAATTTCTCGGGCGCTCGCACTACAAGGTGTTTCACACTACGGGCACGGTCGGCACGGTCGCGGCAGCGGCAACGGCAGGACGCTTGCTGGGTTTGTTGCCGTCCCAAATGCTCGATGCGTTCGGCTCGGCGGGCACGCAGGCGAGCGGCCTATGGGAATTTCTGCGCGACGCCGCCGACTCGAAGCAACTGCACACCGCGATGGCCGCCGCGAACGGCCTGATGGCCGCGCAACTCGCCGCCGACGGCCTCAAGGGCGCGACGCACATTCTCGAAGGCGCCCAGGGCATGGCCGCCGGCATGTCGAGCGACGCCGATCCGGCGCGCCTTGTCGATCGGCTTGGCAGCCGCTGGGCGACCGCGGAGACGTCGTTCAAGTATCACGCGGCGTGCCGCCATACGCATCCGGCCGCCGATGCGCTGCTCGCCGTCGTGCAGACGCATCGTTTCGCGCCGCGCGACATCGCGAAGGTCGTCGCGCACGTGCATCAAGGCGCGATCGATGTGCTCGGTCCCGTGGTCGCGCCGCGCAGCGTACATCAGGCGAAGTTCAACATGGGCACAGTGCTTGGGCTGGTCGCGCATCACGGCTATGCCGGCGTGACCGAATTCGAGCAGGGTTTCGACGCGAGCGAGATCGCCGCGTTTCGCGACAAGGTCACAATGGCGCTCGACGCTGAAGTCGACGCCGCTTATCCCGCACGCTGGATCGGCAAGGTCACGGTGACGACGACCGACGGCCGCGTGTTCGATGGGCGTGTCGATGAGCCGAAGGGCGATCCAGGCAATACCTTGTCGCGCGACGAGATTGCGACGAAGCTGCATCGGCTGGCGGCGTTTTCGGGTGCGGCTAGCGAACAGGAGGCGGCGCAACTGCTTCGCCGCGCATGGCGTATTGCCGAAGAGAAGCAGATTGGCTCGGTATTCGATGCAACTTCGCGCACGATGGTGGCCGCATGAGCGCATTGCCCCGGTCGTATCTGTTCGTGCCTGGGAATCGGCCTGAGCGGTTTGACAAGGCCTATGCGGCCGGCGCGGATGCGGTGATTCTCGATCTGGAAGACGCGGTGCAGCCGGATCAGAAGGTGCCGGCGCGTGCGGCGGTTGTGGCCGCGGTGTCGGCTAACGCATCGCGGGCCGCCTGGGTGCGTATCAATGGCTCGGATACGCCATGGTTTCCAGATGACGTTGCGGCGCTCGTTGGGCAGACCGGCGTGGCCGGAATCGTGCTGCCGAAGGCTGAGACGCGCGAACAGATCAACGCGGTTCTGGCGAACGCGCATCCGGCGTTGAGCGTGCTGCCGATTGTCGAGACTGCGCGCGGGTTCGCGAATCTTGCGGAGTTGTGCAGCGCGCCGCGCGTGCTGCGTATCGTCTTCGGTACGCTGGATTTTCAGATCGATCTCGGCATCGATGGGGATGGCGAGGAGTTGCATCTGTTTCGCTCGCAGATCGTGCTTGCGTCGAGGCTGGCTGGCATTGGTGCGCCGGTGGATGGCGTGTCGACGACCATTACCGATGCTGATGCGGTGCAAGCTGATGCGCGGCGCGGCCGGCGGTTCGGTTTCGGCGGCAAGCTTTGCATTCATCCGAAGCAGATCGAGCCGGTGCATCGCGCGTATGCATGGAGTGACGCCGAGGTGGAGTGGGCGCAACGGGTGCTTGCGGCTGTCGAGGCGAGCCATGGCGCCGCGGTTGCCGTGGATGGGAGGATGGTCGATATGCCGGTGATTCTGCGGGCGCGGAGGGTTGTGGGCGATTCCGAAAGCTTCTGACAATGCGGTTTTCCGTCGCCCCTTCATAGCAGGATTCCCATCGTCGCACTTGAATAGTTAGCAGGTCACATGCTAGGTAAAATTGGTATCGGTAACACATTTCGACGGAAAGTTTCGGTGTCGCAACGTTGTCGATAAAGAAGATCTGTTCCTCTCAGCACGTCAAACAATACCCTCCCGATGAGTACTATTCAGAATCCAGTTCTGCGCGGCTTCAACCCGGATCCTTGTGTGTGCCGTGGCAAGGATGCGTGGTATATCGCGGTTTCAACGTTTGAATGGTATCCGGGCGTTCTCATTTACGAATCAAAAGATTTCGTCAACTGGGAACTCAAGGCCACGCCTCTCGACAGGCTATCGCAATTGAATCTGATCGGAGAGCAGCCGTCCGCAGGCATATGGGCGCCAGCCCTCTCCTATCGCGACGGTCTTTATTGGCTCGTCTATACCGACACCAAGGCATGGAAAGGCGAGCAGAAGATCTCCCCGCTTCGTGACATGCACAACTACCTCGTAACCGCCCCGGACATCACCGGACCCTGGTCGGAGCCCGTGCATCTCGTGTCCGGTGGATACGATCCATCCCTGTTCCACGACGAATCTGGCAAAAAGTGGCTCGCCTATATCCGGCGCGATTTCAGAGGTATCTACGAAGACCTGTTCGTCGGAATCGTTCTGCGGGAATACTCGGTGCAGGAGGAAAAGCTGATCGGCGAAGAGCACGTCATCTATAAAGGCGCCAACCTGAAGACTGATTACTTCATGAAATGTCAGATCTACGAGGCTCCGCATTTGCTGAAGAAGGGAGACTGGTACTACCTGATCACAGCGGAGGGGGGCACAGGCTATACACATGCAACGTGTGTATCCAGGTCCCGCGACATTTTCGGTCCATACGAGCTTCATCCTGATACGCCGATGCTCACGTCGCGCGACGCGAATGGACGGATTCAGCGGACCGGCCACGGCAATCTGGTCGAGGGTCCCAACGGCCAGTGGTACATGACGTACCTCGGATCGAGACCAATCGATGCGCACACGAAGCGCTCGCCGCTAGGCCGTGAAACCTGTGTCGCACCTATCGAATGGCATGCCGACTGGCCCCGCCTCGCCAGTGGCGGAGTGGTTCCCGCCGAATCTTTTGCGATCGGCTCGGATATCGAGCAAAGGCTCGACAGCAGTTGGACGATCGATTTCGGACAATGTGCCGCGCTGCCCCTGGAACTGCAGAGTCTGCGCATCCCCATCGGCGACGACTGGTGCAATCTTCACGAACGTCCGGGCTATCTGCGGATAAGGGGGCAAGAGTCGCCGACTTCGCGGTTCCATCAAAGCTTGTTGGCCTGTCGCATCCGAGACTGGCAGTTCGAAGTCGAAACCGCGCTGGAATTTTCACCCAAGTCATATCTGCACATGGCTGGGCTCATGGCGCGTTACGACGAGAACACCTTCTACTATCTGTTCGTCACGCGCGACGACGACGGCACAAAAATCCTGTCCTACATGGAAATGGATGCCGGCAGCTTCGCCTACAGCAATCGACTGGCGACGCTGCCCGAGGCTACCGGGATCGACCTGCGGATTCGCGTCGTGGACGCGAAACTGCGCTTCTTCTATCGCTTGACGCACGGTGACTGGAAGGACCTTGAACTGGAAAAGGATTTCACGAAACTCAGCGATGAATATGCAACCCCCATCGGCTTCACGGGGGCATTCGCAGGTATCACCGTCAACGACATGCTGGGCTTTCGCGAGCCTGCCGATTTCAAGTCGTTTTCGTACCACCAATTGATCGGATAAAGCTCGGATTTCGTGTCATCGCTGTCATTTAATAATAAGGAAGATCTCATGCGTTTTCGTTGGAGACATCGCTACCTCGTGCTGCTTATCTTGTTCGCAATCTATCTGCTCTGTTACATGGACAGAATGATCATGGCAGCGGCTATTCCATTCATTGCGTCCGAGTTTCATCTGTCCGCGATGGAAATGGGTGGAATCCTGAGCGCGTTCTTCTTTAGCTACGCGCTATGTCAGATCCCGGCTGGCCTGCTTGCAGACAGATTCGGTCCGCGGCTGATGACGACGATCGGCATCACCTGGTGGACGATTTTCACCGCGCTTACCGGACTGTGCAATTCGCTCGGCTTGATGCTGGTGGTGCGGGTCGCGTTCGGCATCGGCGAAGCGCTCTTTCCTCCCGCCGCGTTCAAGACACTGTCGGCTTGGTTCCCAAAGCGCGAAGTGGGACGGGCAACCGGGCTGATGATGACCACTAATGCGCTGGGACCCGCATTGGCGCCGCTGTTCGTGGCGGCCGTGATGGCCGCGTGGGGATGGCGCGCGATTTTCACGAGTCTGTTCATACCCGGTGTCGCGATGGCCGTATTCGGCTGGATCTATATCAGAAACAGCCCGAAAGACAGCAAGCACGTTTCGAAGATCGAATTGGAGGAAATCGGTACCAGCGAAAAGTCTTTGTCTGCCTCTGCCGGCAAAGCGGATTTTGCTGGTTTGGTGAAAACGCCGCTGGTCTGGTGGTGCTTCGTCACCTTGTTCGTTTTCAGCATCGCCTCGTGGGGCATCATGAGCTGGTTCCCGACGTATCTGCTGAAAGCGCGCGGCCTTTCGACGGCCAGAATGGGCATGATGGCGTCGGTGCCATTTCTCGTCGGCACGATTGCCTATTGCATCACGGGATTTCTTTCCGACAAGTTCTTCCGCAATCGTCGCGAATTGCTCGTCGTCCTCGGCTGCGTCGTGGCCGCCATCTTTGCCTATCTGACGGCCCATGCGGAGACCGCGGAAACGGCGGTGTTCTTTCAGACGATCGGCTACTTCTTCTCAACCATGGCCGGCTGTTCGCTCTACACCATCCCGAACGTCGCGCTGCCGAACAAGGTCGTCGGGTCGGCAATCGGCTTTGTCAATGCGGCGGGTCAGCTGGCAGGATTTCTTTCCCCGCTGATCGTCGGTTACATCCTGACCAGGACGAATGACGACTTCAATGTCGTATTCCACCTCTTCGTCGGCTGCTTTTTGTTGGCTTCGATTTCCGCCTGGTTCATCAATGCGAGGACGGACCTCAGCGACTCTGTCACGCGGAGCGCCGGCGCAGAAGTGCCCGTGCAGAACCGGACAGCGGGATAAATGGCGCGACGGGGCTTGAGCCGGCGATAATTCCGGCTCAGTCACCGGCTTTGGGCAACGACTCGATCAGTTCATGGATGCGCATCCTGAACTCGAAATCGAGTTCATCGCGCGCGACCATTTCGACGATCTCGTTCTCGAGGGCTTTGACCTCGCGCTGCGGTTCGGCGAGCCGAGGACATCGACTCTCGTCGCACGCAAGCTGCTCGACCCGACCGTGGTGACGGTCGCCGCGCCGTCGTACATCGCGCGACGGGGACGGCCGGCAAAGCCGGAAGATCTCGAAGGCCCGAGCCACCGATGCCTGGAATTCCGTAATTCGGAGACAGGAAAGAGGGGCGGTTGATCAATCTCTTTCCCGACTGGACTGACGAGCGCTATCCCCTCTACGCGTGCTATTGGTCACGGCATCACATGCCGGCGAAGACGCGTGCCTTTTTGGACTTCGTTGTCGAGTTGGCGAACGCTCACTAGCGAGCGGCCGTTACACAAACGGCTTGCATTAATCGACCTCGACGCGGTTCCGCCCTTCGGGTATGCAAATCGCTTTTTTGCCATTCCCTTAATCAAACCGGAACACTCACCTCCAAAAAGCCCAATTCCCACCCCACGTCACCTGTCGCACTCTTGAAGCCAACGGCCCTGCACGATCCGACAACGGCCGTTCAGCGCTCTGCCCCGAGCCGCCGCATCGAACGAAGGCGGCCTCGCAGAACTGTTCCGCGCTCGCGTCTCTCGCCCGCGCGCAGCCTTAAAAGACAGGAGACACAATTTGCCAGCCCCCATCAACTCCGGCGCACGCCTCGACCGCCTGCCGATCACCCGCTTCCACTGGAACATCCTCGGCCTGATCGGCGCGGGTGCTTTCCTCGACGCCTTCGACATCTATCTCGCCAACGGCGCGCTCGCGGCGATGGTCAAAACCGGCTTCACCGATCTCCGCCTCGGCTCGTTCTTCATCTCCGCGACCTTCATGGGCATGATGATCGGCGCGGGGCTGGCAGGCTATCTCGGCGACCGCTTCGGTCGACGCTATTCGTATCAGGCCAATCTCGCGATCTTCGGCATCGCATCGCTCGCCGCCTGCTTCGCGCCGAACATCTACTGGCTGATCCTGCTGCGCTTCGTCATGGGCATTGGCCTTGGCGCCGAACTCGTGGTCGCGGCCGGCACGCTGTGCGAGTTCGTGCCACCCGCCACACGCGGCCGCTGGACCGCGCTGCTCGCGCTGATCATCAACTCCGGTCTGCTCGGCGCGACCGCAGTCGGCTATTGGGTAATTCCACATCTCGGCTGGCGCTACATGTTCGCGATCGCGGGGGTTGGCGCGATGGTCGTGTGGTTCCTGCGGCATCGGATGCCGGAGTCGCCGCGCTGGCTCGAAACGGTCGGCCGGCTCGAAGAGGCGGAGGCCACCGTCTCGGCAATCGAGCGACAGGTCGAGGCGCGTGTCGGCAAGCTGCCGCCGGTTTCGCGCGTGGTCAGTCACGAGGTGCCGGCCGCGCCGTTCTCGGCGCTGTTCGCGCGCGGCATGATCGGCCGCACGCTGGTCGCCGCGCTGACCTGCATGGCGATCAACATGTCGCTGTACGGTTTCGTCGCGTGGCTGCCGACGTTCTTCGTCAGGGAAGGCCTGACCATCGTGCAGTCGCTCGGCTTCGTGCTGCTGATGTCGTTCGGTGCGCCGGCCGGCGCTGTCGTCGGTTATCTCGTGACGGACCGCCTGGGGCGACGCAACGGCATCGTGCTGTTCTCGCTTGCAACGATCGTGCTCGGCTTCGTCTACGTGCAGATGCGCGCGCCAGTGCCGATCGCGGTCGTCGGTTTCGCGCTCGTCACGACGATCTACACGGTCTGCACGCTCGGCCTGTTCGGCTATATCCCCGAGCTGTTTCCGACCGCGCATCGCTTGCGCGGCACCGGCGTGGCCGGCACGTGCGGCCGCGCGGCGTCGATGTCGACGCCCTACGTCGCGCTGCTGCTCTACACGGAGTTCGGCGTGACGGGTGTGCTGACGATGGTCGGTGGCGTGCTGTTGTTGCTGAGTATCGCGATTCTCGCGCTGCGCATCGAAACGAGTCAGCAGACGCTCGAAGAGATTTCGCCCGATGCCGAGCTGATACCGCAAGCGGAGATGATGCGAGAGTCGGCTTAAGCCGTGCGCGCATCAAGGTGATCTGTCGATTCGGATCTTTCCCAAGCTAAATTTTCACTTCACCCGGTTAAGATGAAAGTTTGCTTTGCGCATGCTTCGCTAGCAGCTTTCATCATGCACTTCGATTTCGTCGATTTACGCCTGCTCCTGCATATCGCCGACACGCGCAACCTCGCGCGTGCTGCGGAGCGTTCGCACCTGTCGGCGCCGGCCGCCAGCAACCGGGTCAAGAATCTCGAGGAGCAGCTCGGCATCAAGCTGCTCTATCGAACCAGCCAGGGCGTGACGCCGACACCCGCGGGCGAAGCCTTCGTGCATCACGCGCGGCTCGTGCTCGAACGCGTCGAGCATCTGGCCGGCGACATGCAGGAGTATGGCGAGGGCATCAAGGGCCACGTGCGCATCTGGGCCAACACGACCGCGATCAGCGAGTTTCTGCCGGCCGTGCTGAGCCGTTTCCTGCGCGATCACCCGGACGTGAACATCGATCTGCGCGAAGTGCTGAGCGGCGAGATCGTCAAGGGCGTCGCCGACAGCGCGACCGATATCGGCATCGTCGCGGGCAATGTGCATGCCGAGCATCTGCAGATGCTGCCATATCGCGACGATCGGCTCGTGCTGGTTACGTCGTGCGAGCATCCGTTCGCGAGACAAGCGTCGGTCGATTTCTCGCAGGTGCTGAACGCGAACTTCGTGAGCCTGCCGACGTCGAGCGCGATTCACGCGTTCATCACGAGTGCCGCCGATGCGCTCGGCGCGCGTCTCAAACTTCGCATCCAGGTCGGCAACTTCGAGGCTGCGTGCCGGATGATCGAGGCGGGTGTCGGAATCGGCATCGTGCCGGAGTCGGTCGCGCTGCGGCACAGAAAGACGATGCAGATCGCGATCGTCGGCCTGAACGATCCGTGGGCCGTGCGCAAGCTGAAGATCTGCGTGCGCAGTCTGAAGGACTTGCCGCCGTTCGCGCGTGTGCTGGTCGACCGGTTGATGGCGGTGCTGGAGGAGGATGGCGGGCCAGATGCTTGACGCGCGGGCGTGACACCCGCCCGAAGTCTGACGATGTTTCCTTCTGGAAACAGCGCCCCCCTTTTGTCAACCGGTATTTCACTCCCCAAGCATCTTCTTGCCGCCACAAAAACCCGCGTGTATAGTTTCCGAACTTACTCTTGTTTCGTATCGGAAATTAAAGGGGTTCACATGGACGCGTCCACTATCCTCGCGGATCTCGGCATTGCCCAAGCCGCGCAAGCCGGCGATATCGCCGTACATTCGCCGATCACCGGCGAGCTCATCGGCCGTGCGGCCAGCCAGACGGCGGTCGAGGTCGACGCGGCGCTCGCCCGGGCCAAAGACGCGTTTGCCGTGTGGCGTAACGTGCCGGCGCCGCGCCGCGGCGAGCTGGTGCGGCTGCTCGGCAATCGGCTGCGCGAACAGAAGCAGGCGCTTGGCAGCCTCGTGTCGCTGGAGACGGGCAAGATCCTGCAGGAAGGCATGGGCGAAGTGCAGGAAATGATCGACATCTGCGATTTCGCGGTCGGTCTGTCGCGTCAGCTGTACGGTTTGACGATCGCGTCCGAGCGCCCGGGTCATCGGATGGCGGAGTCGTGGCATCCGCTCGGCACCTGCGTCGTGATCTCGGCGTTCAATTTCCCGGTGGCGGTCTGGTCATGGAATGCGGCGCTCGCGCTGGTGTGCGGCAACGCGGTGATCTGGAAGCCGTCGGAAAAGACGCCGCTCTCGGCGCTGGCCGTGAACAGGATTCTCGAAGACGCGCTGAAGGAATTCGGCGACGCGCCAGCCGGCCTGGCCGCATTGATCAACGGCGGGCGCGACGTGGGCGAAAAGCTCGTGGCCGATCCGCGCGCGTCGATCGTCAGCGCGACGGGCAGCACGGAAATGGGTCGCAAGGTTGGCGTCGAAGTGGCGAAGCGCTTCGGCCGCTCGCTGCTCGAACTCGGTGGCAACAACGCCGGCATCGTCACGCAGACGGCCGACCATGAACTCGCGATGCGCGGCATCCTGTTCTCGGCGGTCGGTACGGCCGGTCAGCGCTGCACGTCGCTGCGGCGTCTGTTCGTGCACGACAGCGTGTACGAGAAGACCGTCGAGCGTCTGAAGCAGCTGTATAGCCGCGTGCCGATCGGCAATCCGCTCGAAAAGGGCACGCTGATGGGGCCGCTGATCGACCGTCAATCGTTCGACCGCATGCAGGAAGCGCTGCAGCAGGCGAAGGCCGAGGGCGGCAAGGTGTTCGGCGGCGAGCGAGTCGAAGTGAAGGGTTATGAGGGCGGTTACTACGTGCGTCCGGCCATTGTCGAGATGCCGTCGCAAACGTCGGTCGTGCTGAAGGAAACGTTCGCGCCAATTCTGTACGTGCTGCGCTATGCCGATTTCGCCGCTGCGGTCGAGGCGAACAATGCAGCGCATCACGGCTTGTCGTCGTGCGTGTTCACGAGCGACCTGCGCGAAGCGGAACGCTTCCTGTCCGCGTCGGGCAGCGACTGCGGCATCGCGAACGTCAACATCGGACCGAGCGGCGCGGAGATCGGCGGTGCGTTTGGCGGCGAAAAGGAAACGGGCGGCGGGCGCGAGTCGGGTTCGGATGCATGGAAGGCTTATATGCGTCGCGCGACCAATACCGTGAACTACTCGTCGGCGTTGCCGCTTGCGCAGGGTATCGACTTCAATGTCGACTGAGCGCGCAAGTGTGAGGTCGTAAACGATGGCGGCGCATCGCGTTGATGCCGGTGCGCCGCCGTCGCCGTCCGGTGCGCCACAGCCGCGCGTTCCAGATAGCAATCCGTTTGCGCTGCCCGGCGTTCCGGAGCGGCCACGTTACTCGTGGAGTAAGACGTGAGTTCGAAAGTCGTGATCGTCGGCGGTGGGGTGATCGGCAGTTCGATTGCGTATTTCTTGCGGCTGTCCGATCCGACAGTCGGCGTCACGGTAATCGAGCGCGATCCGACCTATGCGCGTTCGTCGTCGGCCTTGTCGGCGGCGTCGATCCGGCAGCAGTTTTCTACGCCGCTTTCCATTCAGATGTCGCTGTTCGGCATCGAGTTTCTTCGCTCGATCGGCGAGCGGCTCGAAGTCGACGGCACCCGGCCCTCGATCGATCTGCACGAAGGCGGCTACCTGTTTCTCGCGACACCTGCCGGTGAAGCGACGCTGCGCGAGAATCACGCGCTGCAAAAAAGCCTCGGCGCAGATATCAGCCTGCTCGACACGCATGGCTTGCAAACGCGCTTCCCTTGGCTCAATACCGACGACCTCGTTGCCGGCGCTTATGGCGAAAGCGGCGAGGGCTGGTTCGACGGCTACGGTTTAGTACAGGCGCTGCGCAAGAAAGCGCAGGCGCTCGGCGCGCGCTATGTCGCGGCAGACGTCACCGCGCTGCATCGCGAGGGCAATCGCGTCACGCAGGTGCAAACCGCGGACGGTGAGACCTATGCTTGCGACGTCGTCGTCAACGCGGCCGGCGCATGGTCGCGCAAGGTCGCACAGATGGTCGGCATCGATCTGCCCGTCTATGCGCGGCGGCGCAGTATCTTCAACGTCACGTCGCCGGCAAAGCTTGAGCGCTGTCCGCTGCTGATCGATCCGAGCGGCGTGTACTTCCGGCCTGAAGGCAATTCGTATATCTGCGGCACGTCGCCGTCGGCCGATAACGATCCCGACGATCTACCGCTCGATGAAGTCGATCACGTGCTATTCGACGACGTGATCTGGCCGACGCTCGCCAATCGCGTGCCGCAATTCGAGGCGCTGCGCGTGCAGAACTGCTGGTCCGGCTATTACGAATACAACGTGCTCGATCAGAACGCGATCATTGGCCATCACCCGGATATCGATAACTGCATTTTCGCGAACGGCTTTAGCGGCCACGGTTTGCAGCAAGGGCCGGCAACCGGACGCGGCATCAGCGAATTGATTCTGCATGGCCGCTATGCGACGCTCGATCTCAGTTCACTAAGCTTTACGCGCGTGCTCGAAAACCGGCCGATCATCGAAAAGAACGTGGTGTAGCGCCTTATATGGCTCGATGCGCGGGTCATGCGAAAAACGCAATAAGTAGTGGGTAGATATCGTTTGCCGCAGATCCCGCCGATGGCCACAATCGACGTCGATTGTCTTCGACATCCCAATCGATATCACACGCAAGGCAGGCGGCCTCGTCATCATGTTCTCGTTCAATTTCGCATTCGAAGCCCCGAGCGGCTCGCCGATCCGCGAGCTGTTCAAATACCTCGCGCGGCCCGGCATGATCTCGTTTGCCGGCGGCTATCCGGCGAGCGATCTGTTCGACCGTGCAGGACTCGATGCCGCGGCCGCGCGCGCCTCGCAACAGCCGACGCTGTGTCTGCAATATGGCCCGACCGATGGCATCGCGATCCTCAAGGAACAGCTCGCGCAGCTGATGGCACGGCGCGGCACGCCATGCGCGCCAACAGACCTGCTGGTGACGACCGGTTCGCAACAAGGATTCGATCTGTTGCTGCGCGTGATGGTCGCGCCCGGCGACGTCGTGCTCGTCGAGCAGCCCGCGTATCCGGCCACTTTGCAGGCGCTGAAGCTGCAACAGGCCGACGTCGTCACGGTGCCCGTCGATCAACACGGCCTCGACGTGGCGAAGCTCGCCGCGGTGCTCGAGACGGGCACGCTGCGTCGCGCTCCCAAGCTGCTGTACACGGTGCCGACGTTCGCGAATCCGACCGGCGCGACGCTATCGCTCGAACGTCGAATCGCATTGTTGAAACTGGCGGCGCGTTATCGGTTCGTGATCGTCGAAGACGATCCGTATGGGGATCTGCGTTTCGATGGCACGGCAGTGCCTTCGCTTTTCGCATTGAGCGAGCAGGTGCCCGGTTCACGCGACTGGGTCGTGCATTTATCGAGTTTGTCGAAGATCGTCGCGCCGGGTTTGCGTGTCGGCTGGATGATCGCGCACGCGGAGATCGTGCGGCGATGCGTGGTCGCCAAGCAGACCGTCGATCTATGCAGCGCGCCCTGGACCCAGGCGATTGCCGCCGAGTACCTCGCGAGCGGCGGGTTGGAGCGGCATCTGCCGCGCATTGTCGATGCGTATTCCGTCAAATGCCGCGCGCTATGCGATGCGCTCGACACGCATCTCGCGCGGCACATCGCATTTCATCGTCCGGCCGGCGGCATGTTCGTGTGGGCGCGTCTGAACGCGGCACGCGATGCGTCCGACTATCTGCGCGTGTGCATCGAACAGAACGTGATGTTCGTCCCGGGTGTCGCGTTTTACAAGGACGCGGCCGATAGAGCTGCGCTGCGCCTGTCGTTTGCCGCGCCGGGTGTGGAGGAGATTGAAACTGGCGTGCACCGAATGAACCGCGCGCTCGAGCAGTACTTCGACGAGCAATAAAATCCTGATTGCATCAACACAATCAGTGGAGTGCGGCAGATTACCCGGCGAGCATCTAATGTGCAGCCGGGTTTTTTTATCCAAATGCCAAAAATTGTGGCGCTTTAACAGAATCCACCGCATTCCTTATTAATCGCGAATCGCGAATCGCGTTGAGTTCGAATACGCAATCGTTTTCGTCTGCGCGTGCCTTCTATGAGACCGACCGTGGCAAGCCGCAGATGAGGCCGCCCGGGATTGCCACGTCGAACGGCGCGTACGCGCGAGTGGACCCTCAAATGATTGCCCCCAAATGAAATCGTTATTGCACGCCTTAATTTCAAGATTATGCAATTCGAATAAATTCGGACGTTGCCAAATCTTGTAATGGAAGTGGTCGATTTATATGCGGAAATGCCATTTATAAAGATAAGAAACCGTGTAATTATCGTGTTTGCCGGCCGGTTTCCGGTTTGCGTGATTCCCGGAATGTCTGAAAGACAGGTTTTACACGGGTTCGCGCCACACGAGGCGGCTTTCGCACGGGAAAGCATCGTCGCCCGTCGCGTTCGCCCATGCATGCCGCATATGAGTGCCGCACGAGAATGCGTGAGTGGGCCACAAAAACGTTAAATGAGGAAAAGGGGGCAACGCAATGAATTCACTCGACGAGAAGCGGCCGCTGCTGATCTACGACGGCACGCTCGGCGACCTCTACGGCATCTTTTTCAGAAACCTTGTGCTGCAAATCGTGACGCTCGGTATTTACCGCTTCTGGGCGACCACGAACAACCGCCGATATGTCTGGTCGCGCATGCGGTTTCAGGACCAGCGCTTCGAGTACACGGGCACCGGGGGCGAGCTATTCAAGGGCTTTCTGCTCGCGATCGTGGTCGTGTTCAGCGCGGTGTTCGCGGCTGGCGCGCTAAGCGTGGTCTTGCGCATGCTGACGAAAAGCGCGGCACTCGGTTCGCTGCCTGTCATCGCGTTGTATCTGCTGATCGTCGTGCTCGCGGCGGGTGCGTTTTTCGGCGCGCAGCGCTATCGGCTGAGCCGGACGCAGTGGTGCGGTATTCGCGGCGGCATGACCGGCTCGGCGCTCGGCTTCGGCGTGCGCGCGTTGCTGTACGCGCTGTTGTGCGTTGTCACGCTTGGCCAGATGACGCCGTGGACATCGATGCGTCTAATGGAGTGCCGCATCAACGCGAGCAGCTTCGGTAGCCTGGCATTTCGCTTCAAGGGGCGCGCGTGGGTCGTCTACGGTCTGTTCCTCGTTACGTTCGTCGGCGTGGTCGTGTTGTTCGCGGTGCTGTTCATGGTGTTTCTGAAGGGCGCTCTCGCATCGATGCATGTCGGCCACGTGCCGGGAGCGAGTACGGCGCCGTCGCGGGCCGCGCTCGGATCGCTGTTTTTGTTTTATGCGCTGTTCTCCATCGGCACGATGCTGATCCGCGGCTTCTACGTCGCCGCGCTGACGCGCCACGTGATGGGCAATACGTCGCTCGGCTCGCAATTGCATTTCGGCAGTAACGTCAGCGTGGCGCGTCTGCTCAGTTTGCAGTGCGGCAACCTTGCGATCATCGTGTTCACGCTCGGCCTTGGGGCGCCAATCGTGCTGCATCGGCTGATGCGCTTTGCCGTCGACACGCTGCAGGTTTCCGGCTACCTCGATCCGCCTATGCTGGGGCAAAGCACCGTGGCGGCGCCGCTGACTGGCGAGGGCATGCTGAATCTGCTCGATCATGGTGGCGCCTTCTGAGATTGGACTCGCGTTGAGAGCGCGGCAATGGGCGGGGGGCGCACGATGTGCGGCAAGTAATGGGACACGCGACTCATCTCAGGCGCGAGCGCGAAACGCAGTACGCTCAATGAGTTAGCGCAGTCATGCGCAGGTTGTCCACAAGCTTGTTCCCAAAATCTGTGGACAACAGGGCGGGAAGCGAAGCGGAGAACTTGCGCCTGAAAAATTGTGGAAAGGTACAGCACAAAAGCAAACAGCGGGACTCACCGTCGACCGGTTCATCCCGCTGCTTGTGTATGACGATGTGGGCGGCTTGCCGTGCAGCGCGCACGGCAAGCGTGGCAAACGATTATCGGTCGAGGAACGACTTCAGACGGTCCGCGCGGCTCGGATGCATGAGCTTGCGCATCGCCTTGCTCTCGATCTGGCGGATCCGCTCGCGGGTCACGTCGAACTGCTTGCCCACTTCTTCAAGCGTGTGATCCGACTTCGTGTTGATGCCGTAGCGCATGCGCAGCACCTTCGCCTCGCGCGGGGACAGAGAGTCGAGCGCGTCGTCGATCGCGGCACGCAGGTCGGCCTGCATCGCGGCATCCGCCGGCGACGATACGCCAGCGTCTTCGATCATGTCGCCCAGCGTCGCATCGCCGTCGTCGCCGACCGGCGTTTCGAGCGATACGGGTTGCTTCGCGATCTTCAGAATGCCGCGTACCTTCTCTTCCGACAGTTCCATGCGTTCCGCGAGCACCGCAGGATGCGCTTCCTGGCCGGTCTGCTGCAGGATCTCGCGCGAAATGCGGTTCAGCTTGTTGATCGTTTCGATCATGTGCACCGGCACGCGGATCGTGCGCGCCTGATCGGCGAGCGAACGAGTGACGGCCTGACGGACCCACCACGTCGCGTACGTCGAAAACTTCCAGCCACGACGGTATTCGAACTTGTCCACGGCCTTCATCAGACCGATGTTGCCTTCCTGGATCAGGTCGAGGAACAGCATGCCGCGGTTCACGTACTTCTTCGCGATCGAGATCACGAGACGCAGGTTCGCCTCGATCATCTCGCTCTTGGCCTTGCGCATCTTCGATTCGGCCGCGACCATCTGGCGGTTGATTTCTTTCAGATGCTTGAGCGGCAGCGATACCGTCGCTTCGATGTCGATCAGCTTCTGCTGTTCGGACTGGATGGCTGGCAGGTGACGCTCGAGCGCCGCACCATAGGTCGACGCGCCGGTGCGCGCGGCACGCTCGGTCCAGCCGAGGTCGGCCTCGCTACCCGCGAACGTTTCGATGAACTTCTCGCGCGGCATGCCGGCCTTCGAGACGACGATCTGCAAAATGTTGCGTTCGATCGCGCGCACTTGCGCGACCTGGCGCTGCACGTCGCCGCACAGACGGTCGATCGTGCGTGCGGTGAAGCGGATCTTCGCGAGGTGCTGCTGAATGTCTTCGCGTGCGCGCAGATAGGCCTTCGACGTGACGTCGCCGCGCGCGTGCGACGCGTTCATCTGGTCGTACAGAATGCCGACCTGGGCGAAGATTTCGAGGCAGTCGCTCGTGAGCTGCTTCAGGCGAGCTTCGTCCGCCGCCGACGAATCTTCCGGACCGACGTCGTCGTCTTCTTGGTCTTCGCTGTCTTCGTCGGCGTCGCTGTCTTCATCGGCATCCGTGTCGGCGCTCGCGACTTCTTCCGCGGCGGCCGTCTCTTCATTCAGGCCGTCGACGAGTTCGTCGATGCGCAGCTCGCCGTCGACAACCTGCTGCGCGCTCGCGAGGATCGCGGAGATCGCGAGCGGGCACGCGGCGATCGCCTGCACCATTTCGTGCAGGCCGTCTTCGATGCGCTTCGCAATCGCGATTTCGCCTGCGCGGGTGAGCAGCTCGGTCGCGCCCATTTCGCGCATGTACATACGCACGGGGTCGGTGGTGCGGCCGAACTCGGAGTCGACGGTCGACAGCGCGACTTCGGTTTCCTCGTCCGCCTGGTCGTCCGACACCACGGCGGGGGAATTCGAGTTGAGCAGCAGCGTTTCCGCGTCCGGGGCCTGCTCGTAGACCTGCACGCCCATGTCGCTGAACGCGCTGACGATGCTGTCGATCGCGGCGGTTGCGGTGAAGTTGTCGGGCAGGTGGTCGTTGATCTGCGCGTGGGTCAGGTAGCCTTGCTCTTTACCCAGCTGGATCAGTGCGCGCATCAGGCGCTGGCGTTCTTCGGCTTGTTGCGGCAGCAGCTCGGCTGCCACGGGAATCGCTTTGCCGGCGCCCTTGCCTTTGGCCGAACGGCCGGACGGAACTTTGGCAGTGAAGGCGGTGTCGTGTTGCGAATCTTCGCGATCAAAAGGGTTCACGTAATTTCCTCTAGAGGCTTCGCTATGAGACGCAAGACGCTACCGTCAGGCGTTTCGAGCAGGGCTCAGCATCACCTGATGTGACTCAACGCGGTTGTTGGGCTGTGCTCTGGGGAGCAAAAAAGATGAGCCCGCTCGAAGCGGGCCGATGGACATGCGAAATTTTGCGCGGCTCGCATTATATACGAGCTTGGGGGTTCGCGCTCGTGGGTGCACATCAAATCATCGTCGCTGTTGTCGCAGGCATTGCGTGAGGCTACGCAGGTGCATAGTCCGTGGCCATGCGCGCGACCTAACCTAGATAGGGGCGAGTTGCTCCTTGCGCAAGGGGGCTTCATGTCGTTTTCCTGTATATGGAGTCGTATCCTCGCATGCTGTCCCCAAAAGAAATTCGCAGAAGGGTATTGACGTGTTGTCGACCGCTCTCCATAATCTCGTTTCTCTGCTGCAGACGCAGCGACGCAAACGAAGCGGTGCCGGGTAGTGGTGG
>NZ_JACHDL010000045.1:0-29365 GCF_014201055.1 Paraburkholderia sp. CI2 | reverse complement strand
CACGCCCAGAGTGTCATACGCGGCGGCCGTGCGTTGGAGCGCGGCGACGGCGATATAGCCGATCAACACGACCGTGCCCAGGCATATCCGGAGGAACGCCTGCTCCTTCTCAGGTTGTCCGCGAAAGACACCTAGAAACGTTTGCTCATGCCAACGCTGCGCGCCCGGCCGCTCCATGCCGTCTACCCCGTCAATATTGTCTTTTGCAGAGTGGGCATTCTATCGCTTTTGCCGGCGACCAATGCTTCTTGCCGCTCTCTCCGTCCGCTTCCGAGGGTTGAACGGCCATTCCTGCCGCCGCGGCGACCGACACACATCCACGCTTGAAGCGGTACCAGCAAGCACCGGGTGCATGCCCAAATACCGGTGGGTCTTTTGAAACGCGCTGCTACCATTAGGCTGTGTTGTGCGGTATGGCGGCTTTCGCGCCTTGCTTGGTCGCAACAATCTGCGTTCCGCGACGACGACTTTCCACGAACCACGTTTCGGGAGGGATCATGTCGCGTCATTCATCCAGACTGGCGATCCAGTCGCCCCCAATCCCGCGCAATGGGTTGTCCTTTTCGCTGGCGTATGCCGGCGCGGCACTCATCGCGCCTCGGTCGCGGCCTTCCGCGTGGAACCGTGTTCTGCGCCCGCTGACGCTTGCACTATGGGTGCCGCTCGCGCTCGCGCTCGCCGCGTGGTGCGTGCCGATGGCCCACGCGGCCGGACCACTGCCGCAGGGCGGCGCCTTCGTCCGGGGCCAGGGCGCGATGACGAGCGGCACCACTTCGCTAACGATCGACCAGTCCTCGTCCCGCGGCGTGATCGACTGGCACAGCTTCTCGATCGGCAACGGCAACACCGTCGCCTTCAACAACGGGTCGGGCGCGACGCTGAACCGTGTCACGGGCGGCGATCCGTCATCGATTCTCGGCAAGCTCACCGCCACCGCGGCACACTCACAGCCATGTGAATGAGGGCAGACGTCGAATAACCTTTAGCGCGTGCAGCCAACCGACGTCAGGCACAGGTCGTTGCAAACCGGCCAGTTCTCGACGGAGAAGGATCGTTAAATTCGGTGCCCGCATTGGTCGAATGCTGTTTTTTGAGGATACTGCGCCGACACTTTTTATCTGGATCGTGCGGACCGCCATCACCTACATCGACTGCATTTCGCTGGGGCCTGGGGCCTGGGGCCTAGGGCCTCAATCAGCATCAGGTCGAAATCGGCTCACCTAATCCTGGCCCGCTTGCAAGTGTCGAGCGAGTGCATGCGAGCAGCTCGCCGTTGCAGTTCGAGCCGGATCGATTCTTTGGGAGACGGTGCGGAAGCAGGAAGGATATCGTCCCTTGATATCAACTCCATATGGTCTATATACAAGCAGAGTGATTGTTGAAACCGGCAAGGAATTGGGAATGGACGACGCTACTTTCGGGGAGCAATTAGCTCCAAATGGAGACGCCGGGCTGCCTTGGTCAAGCAGCATCACGGTGGCGATGCGTGTGAACGGCCAGCCGCGGGCCGCTACGGTGAACCCGCGCGTCACGCTGCTGGACTGGTTGCGCGAAGACTCGGGTCTCAGCGGCGCCAAGAAGGGCTGTAACGAAGGCGCATGCGGCACCTGCACCGTGCTGGTCGACGGCAAGCGGATGAACAGCTGTCTGACGCTCGTCGTGCAATGTGAAGGCTGCGAGGTCACGACTGTCGAAGGTCTGGCCGCCTCCGACGGGACGCTGCATCCGGTACAGCAGGCATTTATCGAGCACGATGCCTTTCAGTGCGGCTATTGCACACCCGGGCAAATCGTCTCCGCGGTCGCCTGCATCGCTGAAGGGCACGCGACCGATGAGGCGAGCGTTCGCGAATGGATGAGCGGCAATCTGTGCCGCTGCTCTTGCTATCCGCAGATCGCGGCGGCCGTGCTCGATGCCGCCGGCGCGGCCGGGCACGAACGATGAAAAACTTCGAATACGCGCGTGGCGCAACCGCGCAACAGGTAGTCGCGTCGTTGGCGGCGGGCAACGTGGCGATCATCGCGGGCGGTACGGAGCTGCTCAACTGGATGCGGCTCGGCATCGCAGCGCCCGATCGCGTCATCGATGTCGGTGGACTCACAGGTCTCGTTCGTATTGTGCGCGAGCGTGACGATCTGGTGATCGGCGCGCTGACGGACCTGAACGTGATCGGTGAAGACGCGCTCGTCGGCGCCCACGCGAGCGCGCTGGCTCAAGCCTGTCTGCTCGCCGCCTCGGCGCAGGTGCGCAACCGCGCGACGCTCGGCGGCAACGTGATGCAAAAGACGCGATGCGCTTATTTTCGTTCGGAAGCGCCGTTGCCATGGGGCTGCAACAAGCGCAATCCCGGGTCGGGCTGCCCCGCGCGCAATGGCATCAACGAACGGCATGCAATTTTTGGCTGGACCGATGCATGCGTCGCGGTTCAACCGTCCGATCCGGCTGTGGCACTGGCTTGTCTGGATGCGACAGCTGAGGTCATCGGGCCGAACGGCGGTCGAATGATCAAGATGACGGAGTTCCACCTGACGCAGCAGGAAGCGGCCGGCATGGGCGGCGATGCCGCCCGGCTCGAGACGAGACTGGCTGCCGACGAAGTGATCGTCTCCTTTCACATACCCATCCGCGCGGACGCACGATCGGCCTACGTAAAAGTCCGCGAGCGCGCCAGCTACGAATATGCGCTGGTCTCGGCAGCCGCATCCGTGGAGCTCGATCGGGATCGCATTGTGTCGGCGCGCATCGCACTTGGCTCGGTGGCGCAACGTCCGTGGCGCCTTCCAGCCGCCGAGGCGTCGCTGGCCGGGCAGGCGCCGACCAAGGAAGTGGTCACGCCGATTGTCGACGCGGCAATGAGCGACGCCCGGCCGCTCGCTCACAATGGCTACAAGGTGACGATGGCGCGCAATGCCGCGGTGCGTGCGTTACTGACGGCAGCAGGGCGATCATGAGCATCGGCACGGCGGTCTCCCGCGTGGAAGGCCAGGCGAAGGTCACGGGACAGGCGAAATTCGCAGCTGACAACACGCCGCCCGGCACGCTTCATGCTGCGTTGGTCGGCGCGCCCGTCGCGTCGGGCCGGCTGATCGACGTGGATGCCAACGCGGCACTTACCTTACCGGGTGTGGTGCGGGTGCTTACCGCGCACGATATGCCGCGATTCGGTGCGGTTCAGCCGCCAGCGGCGGTGCTCGCGCTGCCGTTGCAAAACGACGCGATTCGGTACGAAGGCGAGCCGGTCGCAATCGTGCTTGCGGAATCCATCGAGGCGGCGGAAGCCGGCCGCGATGCCGTGCTTGTCCGTTGCGAGCGCGACGACCCCGTCCTTCCCGGCGCCGCGACGCGCGAGCCGCCGCCCGAGCCACGCATGCTCGGCGACGATCTGGAGATGGGCGACGTCGATGCGATTTTCGGAACCGCACACGCAAGCGTGGCGGCGACGTATATTCAAGCCGCGCGTCACCACAATGCGATGGAGACATCGGGCACCGTTGCGCGATTCGAGCACGGCAAGCTCACGCTGTGGGATGCGGTTCAGGCGAGCGAGAATGTGCCGCTTGTCGTAGCCGCGGCACTCGGCATGAGGCCGGACGACATTCACGTGATCGCACCGCACACGGGCGGCGGGTTCGGCTCGAAGGGATATGTGTGGCCGCACCAGATTCTTGCCGCCGCCGCGGCACGCGTCGCGGGGCGGCCCGTGAAGCTTCATCTGCGGCGTCACGATCAGTTCGTCTGCGTCGGCTATCAGCCGTGGGTGAAACAGGACATCAAGCTTGCGGCAACGGCGGACGGCCGGCTCAGCGCCATCGATCACGAAGTCGTAAATTCGAGCGCGATTGCGGACACGCATCTGGAGCCCGCAAGCGAAGCAAGCAAGACGCTTTATGCGTCGCCCGCCATTCGCACCAAGCAGTGGCTGGAGCGGCGCAACATCAACGTGCCCACGCCAATGCGCGCGCCGGTGGAAGGCCCGGGGCTATGGGCGCTCGAAAGCGCGATGGACGAACTCGCCGTGGCGCTGAAGATCGATCCGCTCGATCTACGACTGGCGAACTACGCCGAGGTCGATCCGCATACGAACAAGCCCTGGTCGTCAAAAAAGCTTCGCGACGCATATGAGGAAGGTGCGCGCCTTTATGGCTGGCGCACGCGCGGCGAGACGCCACGACGAGACGGAGCGTGGCGCATCGGACATGGGATGGCGACGAGCTCAATGGGCAATTTCCGCTTTCCCGGCGGGGCGCGCGTGCGCCTGAGGTCCGACGGCACGGCGCTGATCGAGGCGAACACGCACGATATCGGCACCGGCACGCAGACGGTCTTTTGCCAGATCGCGGCCGAAGAGCTGGGCTTGCCGATCGAGAACGTGTCGATTGTGTGGGGCGATACCAACCTTCACCCGGCGAGTCCCGTCTATGGATCGAGCGCCACGGGCAGCACGGGAAGCGCGATCGCACTGGCTTGCCGGGAAATCAACGCGAAGCTCGATGCGCTCGGCGGGAAAGACGTTCGCGCGAGCCTGCGGCGGGCTAATCTACCGGAGATGGTCGCGGACGGTGCGTTCACGCTTCCGGGTGGCGCCGGCTTCAGCGCGGACGGCGACGGTACGCCATACGCGATGCGGACGTGGGGTGCGATCTTTGTCGAAGTAGGCGTCGATCCCGAGCTTGGCCTCGTGCGCTTGCGCCGGGCGGTGGGTGCCTATTCCGCGGGCCGGATTATCAATCCGAAAACGGCGCGAAGCCAGATGACGGGCGCGATCATCTGGGGCTGGGGCAAGGCGACGATGGAAGAAAGCGTGCAGGAGCCCAATACCGGTGGCTGGCTCGCGAAGAATCTGTCGAACGTGGCGGTCCCGGTGAATGCGGACATTCCGCTCGATATCAAGATCCACTTCGTCAGTGAGTATGATCCGCATGCAAGTGCGATCGGTACCCGCGGCATCGGAGAACTCGGCGCGACCGGCGTGGATGCCGCAGTGGCCGCAGCCGTCTACGATGCCATTGGCTTGCGTGTGCGCGACCTGCCCATTTTGCCGGGCAAGATACTGGCAGGCCTTTCGAGTCAGCACGCCGCTGCGGGATAGCAATGCGGCTCGGTCGTGAGTTGAGTGCTCAGGACGGACGGCACCGCAGTTTTGCGCGGATATTTTCAGTTAAGCGAAAGATGATCATCGAGTCATTTTTTGCTTAACTTGTCACAACCCCTGTCGAATAAAGCAAAAGGCGGAAAAATTTAAAGGGAAAGCTGAACGGTAAGTTGGGGCCGATGTTGGGCGTTTGCGCGGATCGTTAAACCAGACGTTGCATGACGGATAGTTAAGCAGAATCTGAAACGCGAGGCCAGCAAGCGTGGACAGGGCCAGTGGTTTTGGCGTCTGATGTTCGGCCTGATGCGAAGCTTTCCATAAGAACGAGGAACCGACCATCCTATAAATGTGGTGATCATCGGTGTTCCGCTGGCGAACGGTTCGGCTGGGGCCAGCGTTGCTGCTACGGCATCTCAGATGCTCGTTCACTCAAGAATTCATCGTTGAATGCCGACATTCAGGAGCCGCCTTCCACCTTGTGAATCGTGAGCCAATGGATTTACAGTCGAGACGCAAAGTTATGATGCGATCTGTCCAGCCTGGCTCGCACCCATCGCTGCACCGCTGGCGGGTTGGGACGAGAATGAAGCAGATATTGCATTGCTGCTGACCGGTCCCTATGAATGTGCTCCATTTTGCGCGCAACCATATATGAACATTTCAACTGGGATATCGATCGCGGCATTCGTGCTTTCTCTGGTCGCCGTCTACTTCACTTTCAAGAAAGCAAGTCTGATTATCAACTGGATCGAACGGTGTAAACTGAGTCATTCTGTCGATGCAGCGGCAGCGGCAGTGGATAGGCGATCAGGACCGTGACAGCGGCACTGGACACACAAAACGTGCCGCCTGTCCCGCACAACATGCCATCCGATGAGGGCGCCACCACCATGCCACTGGCTGTGAATAATGGTGACGAGTATTGAGAGAACGGGGTATGGCAGGTTTGCGTCATGAAGGTAAAGGTTCTGTTTGCCATGCTGCTGCTTGGCGCGATAGATTGCGCTGCGGAGCCAGGTTATTACAACACGTGCGCGGCGTATCCGAGTTATCCATGCGAGTTCTATGCCGGGTGTCCGTCTCGCGGCCAGCCATGCGTATTCCTTGGCGGCGGTTTCCACCGCTTCCACGACTTTGACCATGACGACGGCTTTCACCATGGGTTCCACGGTGGCAGCACTCACTTCGAGCAGGGCGGGGGCCAAAGCGGCGGTCATGGCGGACGCCACTAGGCACCGGCACAGGCTCGCACGTGCAGTCGCGATATGAAATGCAATATCCTCATCAAGGTCCGGACGGCGCTCTTCGAATGCTTCCACCATGCATTTTCGTGCACCTTCGATTTCCGTATTCTTGCTGTGAACCGCGGCGCTTGCCAGGATCGCCGCACTTTCGGTCTCGATCGTCATGCGGAGCATCAAAACATCACGCACGTCCGTGATGCCGGTCAACGAGCCGTGTGCGATAGCGGGCGGCGCTGCGCGCATGCGCTGGACATAATGCCCCGATCTCAATGATCGAGGGGGATCGGGAAAGGTTCTCCGGTAAACGGTGTGCCCGTGACCGTGCTGAGCTCGAGCGACGTGAAGCCCGATCCGGCGCTGGCGGCGAAGGGGCGCACATGGACGCCTCCGCCGGTGTCGACCAGGAAGGAGAATGGCGCGATAACGACATACTCCTGCTCGTAGCTTGCACCCGATGGCGGCGTGTACTGTCTTGGCATGTTCGTGTCGAGCGGCGTGACATAGTGTCGGCGAGGATCTTCAGAGCGAAGTTTCTGCCCCTTGGCGGCGATCTCGCTAGGCGTGAGCAACTCGAACGTGTGGTACATCACCGCAGCGCCGGGTACGGTCGCGGCTTCGTCGAGGACATTTCCAAAGGCTGGCAAGAGCTTCTCGATCGCCGCCGTGAAGGCGGGCAGGTTCTTCTGGGTCACAGGGTACTTACCGAAATGCAGACTCGGACCGAACTTGGTTTCCTTGAAACTGCCGCCGAGGGTTGTCGCGGCGGCCGCTTTTTCTTGACTCTCGAAATCGCTCGCGTGCTTCAGCACCTGCTCAGGAGGCCGCTCATTGCCTTCCCAATCCACCAGCAGGGCCTTTTTATCCACCACGATGTGGCCGTGGAAGAAGTCCAGAACATTGATTCCCTCGGTTCCAGACGGCGAAAGATTCGGACCCAGAACGAATCGCAGCGTGTTCAGGAGATTCACCTGTAGCTTCGCGGGAAACCAACTACTGTCCTGTGCAATGGTGAGATCCTTGCCGGCGCCCTTCAGATTCTGAAGATCCGAGATGGCGTGAAGTTCCAGCCGGGTATCGGTGCTCGCTGAAGCAGGGGGCGGGACATGCCCTGCTGAGTGACATGGGCGAGCTCGTGAGCGAGAAGCCGCCGTCCGGCATCGCCACGCGGGTTCCACTGTCCCTGGCCGAACACGAGATCGCGCCCGACTGTGTAGGCAAGCGCATGCACCGCGCGCGCCGATGCTGCGGCTCGCGCGTCGTGATGAATGCGCACCTGACCGAAATCGCGTTCAAAGCGCGGCTCGAAAGCGGCTCGCGTAGCGGAGTCCAAAGGCTGCCCCGGTGATCGAATCACGTCGTGCACCGCAGCTGGAGCTTCAGCGGATCGTTCGGTCGAAGCAGCGGCGGGCCTGGTTTGAAGCGTCCGCATGTTCTCTTGATCGCAAACTCCGCATTTTTTCGAAGCGCGCGAATTCGCCGACGCGACGGAAACATCGGGGGCCGGCTTCCGCATCACCTGATCGGCGACCCGCTCGGCTGCACGCTCCAGCGGATCGTCGACCCGTCCGATCGCGAGTTTTGGCAGCAAGACGCCTGCGGGTGGCGCCGTCGCACTCTCAAGTGCAGAGGTGGGAATGCTGCCGAAATTGCGCGAGACACCGCCGGTTTTAGAACTGGCTCGCGAGGCTTTCTGTTCGTCTTCGTCATAAAGCTTGCTCGCCGTCAGGCGCGAACCCTGTCGGGGTCGAAGACGCAGAGTTGCCCGAGATGCCCGCGTGCCAGCGAAGCTCTCTGCTACTTTCATCTGACGCGTGACGATTTTAGAAGCAAACATGGCCGCCTCACGAAACGTAAGTTACGACGAGCCAGTGTGCCATGCTTTGAGCCGCTGTGCGTCAACCTGAAGCCCGCTTTTGCATATGCGACGGATCGGTTCGCGCGCTTTGGACCGACGTAACCCGCTCTGCCGACAGTGCTGTACGCGATCAAGCGGCGCCAGCGTAGCAGCCCACCCGCGGGCCGGTTACTGGCCGTTCTTTATGGCAAGCGCGATCGAGCATCAATAGACGGGCGCTAAAAGCTCGGGCCTCGGTTCCCCAACGTTCCTTTCGACACTTTGCCTGTCGCAGTTCAATGCGCCGGTGCGGCTTTTTTCCGGCGGCCGCCGGATATTCTTGAGCTGATTTCCCGCTTTTTGCTCTATCGTCAGTTCTTCGGCTGAGAGGCACCCTTTCGTTTCGAGGATCGTACCTGCCAGTTTGGAGTTGCCGCATAGAGAATCAGCTTCGTGGGCGTCCTCCAATGTCGCAATGACGGATTGCAATTGCCTCCCCGTTATCTGGAGACCGCTGCTGATCTTCAGGTTTGCGCGCTTTTCAAAATAGTCTGCACGCCTCACCTGTGGAGAATCGGCAAGCAGAACGGCGTCGAAGGCATCGGTAGCCTCCTGCTTATCGCCAAGCGTTAGAAGAACCTTCGCGAGGTTCACATAGGCTTCGGCGTAAGCCGGATTGATATAGGTAGCCGTCGTCAGGTAGCTCGACGCGAAGTTGAGATAGTTTCTCTGCAGCTTCGGGTCGACGCCATCATTTTCAACCGCGAGGATGAGCGCCTGTCTGCCCGCTGCGTTGTTGACAAAGTCGGACGTCGGTCGATAGCGCAGCGCAGCGTTGAATGCCGCGAGCGCCTGCGAATCGCATCCTTGCTCGCTAAGCCCTATCCCCCAGTTGTAGTAAGCCCAGAACAACGTCCGGTCTTGACGGATTGCCAGCAACGCTTTTGTGACCTCGCCAGCGAAGTCGTGCCGATCCTCGTCCACTTTCGAAAGGGCGAGCCAAGTCCACTTGTGGTAGCGAACGTAAGTGTCATCCTTCAAGACTTCATGCAACGCCTTGATCGATTCCGTGTAATCGCAGTTTCCGTGCTCGTAGCAGGCGGTTCTGTCGTTGGTTGCTAGCGCTGAAGCGTAGGCGAATTTATCGTAATTCTGCATGACAAGCCTTGCTGCCCCGGAAAGTGCTTCCATCGGTGTCTTCTCAGGAGGGCTGGTTTCTTGATCCAGGGCGAGGGAAGGGCCCGTGACATAGACGTGAACCGTGTAGCCCTTTGTGTCTGAAATCAGGACGCTGCGGATCACCACGTCGTCGATGCCAAGCAACTGTTTCGTGTATTGGACGAAGCTCTGCAGGGAGATGCCAGTACCCGGCATATCCACCACGGGTAGCGGCACATCCGCCTGAAACTCGTCTTTGATGTCGCCCGGCATGGTCTGTTTCGCGTCGCTGATCAGTTGGTCGAGTCGGGTGATGAGTGCCTGCTGCAACGCCAGGTCCGTCACGCCTGTACCGCTCAACGCCGTCGGCACGGAAACAGGCTCGACCAGCGTGCGGGACTTCATATTGAGCCCGATGAAGAGAAGTGACCACACCAGCAGGATCGGAATAAGCGCCTTCGTCACGATATCGAGTAGCGCGACAAAGCGGCCAGGTTTGCGCTCTGCTGGCTTCGACTCGAGGCGGACGCAGGAGCAGGACAAACAGGGCGCCCGGCGACGAAAGCGGCTTGTGCACTTCATTGGACTCGATCCACCCAGCGAACTTCCGCGACGGTGAGGAACCGCGTGATCGCATTCGCCGGAAAATGGTTTCTTTACGTCGACGGTCAGAACTAGTTTCGTGTGCAGATCTTCTACGGCGGGCGTCTGGCGTATCCGTTATTAAAAATAGGATGCCTACGTAGCTTTGCAAAAAAGATCTTGTAGGCAACGTTCTTTCGATTTCCAAACCTTGGCCATATCGCTGTGCAAACTTCGTGGGAAGAGTTCGATGCTTTGGAAACCCTAACCGAGATGCATCAACGGAGCTTTCTCGCCGGTATTGTGGCGGACTTCGGATCGGAAAAGGCGTCTCCATGCTAGCCGTTCCACTGAATTCGATCGACGCTGTACTAATATGATTAACCATAGGCTGCGGGCGCGCGTGTCGGCGCCGCGCAAGCTCGCCAGGACGTGATCCCGCAGGCCCCGAATGGCGGCATCCTTCCGGAGTTCGTCCGGATTGCTGGCGTTGGCTAGACCGAGCGGTCACTCGCTACCGCTGTCGGCGCGCAATGCGCGACTGCGCCTCACGGCGTCGATCCGGGCGTCCGATTCGCCACCCGTCAGGGAATGCCTATGAGCCCGACTTCGCCTTCGGCCGCCCCCACGCACGCGTTGTATCTGTCTAACTGGCGAGATCTCGTTGGCGTCTGGAAGGCCGCAAAGCTCAGCCAGATCGACACTTCATGGACAGGCCCATGCCTGAGCGAACTCCATTACCTGCGCGGCTCTCTAGTGCGCCGGACGGTGAACCAGATCGTCGACTACACAGGGTTCTTCCGCGACGAAACCAACGGAATCTCCTACAGCCACGCCGAGAAGTTCGACTCCGAAGCGTGGTTTGAAAGCGGCGCAGATGACGCAGGCGTACTGACGGCGCGCTACCTAAACTATCAGGGCGCGTCGTTGCCATCGCGCCTCGACCTGACCCGCAGCTTCGTGGCGCCCCCCGATCAGCCGTTCTTCATCGTTCGCTACACGCTGACCAATCCGACCGCCGAGCGTGTCACGTTCAACGTGCTCGATCAGGTCCATCTCAACAATCTTGATGCGAGCAAACTGGTGCACGCGTGGTACGACGCTGGACAAAACGCGTTCATCGCGGACATGACGGAGTCCGGTCAGTTGTTCGTGCTCCTAGGCGCGCTGCAGCCGGCCGACGGCTATCAGGCTGGCAACAACGCCGACGCGTCGACGCAAAGCGCCACCGTGTCCGCCTGGTACAGCTTCGACGCCGACGGCACGCTGAAGAACAACGCCGACATCAGTGCGCCCGATGTATCGCTCGCGTTCAGCAAGCGCGTGGAGGTCGCGCCAGGTGCATCCGCGACGCTCTACTTCTATCTCGGTGTGTGCGAGACGCAGGTTGATGCCACCGCCGCGATCGCCGCCGCCCGCGCGGACGTCGTCTGTGTTGCGAAGGAACATCGCCTCGACAGGTCGCAAGTGGCGCAAGGGGGCGTAGCCAGCCTCGCGCCCGGCCGGCAGGGCGGGGTATGGCGGAACGAGAACGCGCAAGCCATCGAAAGCGACAACGCTTGCGTGGCGCAGCAGGGGCTTCTCCTCGACGGGTACTGGAAGTCCTGACGGGGCAATGCTGCCGTCCCGGCGGTCCACCCGGACGGAGGCATTTGCCGGGGGCCGCAGGCGATCGCAGCGCAGGTTCGGGACCTCGACGCGATGCGCGCCCGCGCAACTGCGGCACCGGATGAGACAAACACCAGAAGGACAAGCGAATGCTTCGAATCACCATTGAATTGCTGCCCGGTGGACGGGAAGACCGAAAGCGGGTCATCGCGACGGCGGACATCGCGCGCGTGAGTGGCGGCGCACTCGCGGACTACAGGGTGGCCCTGGACGATGCGGCGCTCCGGCAGGTCGGCGCGCGGGCCACGGTGCGCGGCTATCCGAGATGGGCGGGCAGCGTATGGGATCTCGTTGCGCGCTGTGTTGCGGCCGCACTAAACCAGGGCCGCGAAGCATTACCGCCGCGACCCGCGCTACCGCTGGTGACGGTTCACGTGAATGCCGCAGGCTACCGTTACGTACGTCTCGATGAGATTCCTGAACCGGCCAGAACGTACTTCGACGAGACGCTGGCCGGTTCGGGCATTCCTGACCACGGCTGTGCCTTTGCGCACGACTGGTTCGACTTTCTCAACGGCCAGCGCTGATGCCGCAGCGGTGCGCCGTGCCTTGTAGCAAGTTGCAGCCTCGCGCACAACATGTCGATCAGATCGAACCAGCCGTCGCCGCACTCGAAACCCCACAGGGAGAAAACCGTTGGGATGGCATCCAGATCATCAGCGACTGTCGGGTTGACGTCGAAGATGAGCGGGTATTTTGCCCGCAGGATGCCTGACAGCTCTCACGCACCGTTCTCTCGCTCCCATTCCTGTACCGCCATTGCAGCAACGGGATCGATTGTCCCATAGTGAAAGGCTCTCCGGAACCCGAGTGCGGTGCACGGTCGGTGATGAGCGATGATGGCGTTCTGGAATGCGCTGTAAATTTTATAAGCGTCAAGCAGCGCGGCCGCTCGGCCAACCTGCTTCTCGCCATACACCCTATACGCCGGGCATCGGAGATTGCGACAATGGCGCTCCCCGGAGCCTGTTGCGGTTATCGACTCGAGTCTGTCATGGCAGCATTCAGATCGGCTGCTCCATCGGGAAGAAGGGATAAGGCCGGAGCACCTCGCGAACATTTCTGGCCAACCGGGATCGCATGATGAACAGTGAAATGAGAGGCGCCGCCGCGGACCGCATCCAGTATCTGCAGCGATTGGCCGCCGACAATCAGGGCATCGGCTAAACGCTCGCAAAAGGGACAGGGATTCACGAGTACCAGGAACCACATCAGGTATCAGGCGAAAGAGGGTGATCAGCCCGGCTGGGATCTCTACACCGAGATTCTTGAGCCGGACGACGTCGTGTATCTGGAGCTCGACGGTGTAGCCGCTGAAGTCACGATGCTCGGGAACATGGAGCGCGGCCCGCGCACGGTGCTGTTGCGCCTGCCGGTCGACACTGCGAAGCAGCTTGGTCTCGTGCCGCCGGACTGGGAAAACTCGGACTGGGGAAAGGGGTAGGTCATGCGCAAATACCGGGGCAGGACCGTGCGGTAGGTCGCGGCCTGCACATGCGACCGCTGCGGCCGGCGCATGACGCCCGTTGACGATCAGTGGGAGTGGTACGAAAAGAGGTCGCTCGACTGGCGTGGCGGCTTTGGCTCGATTTTCGGCGACAGCGCCCATATGAGCGTTGACGTTTGCCAGCAGTGCGCCCGCAATACGCCGGGGCCATTGCTGCGTGTCGATCCGCCGTCCGCACCGGATGGCTCAATGCAAGCCCTGAAGGCTGTCGTGCCCGGACTCGAAGCGCCAATATCTGTCGACAGGATGAATCTCTGCGGTTTCCACGAGAGCGACTCCCGTTGCGGGTCCGCGCGTCGCTCAGACTGCCGATCATGGCTCGGCGTATGTCGCGCCGCATCCCGAACTCACCGTAGACACACTGGGGTGGCTGGCTGCCTTCGGTTGAACAAGTTATCGCTATCGCTGAATGGGTCTTCCAGACCGCATTGCCGCCGGTCGCGCAGTTGGGAGTTCAAGCGCAGATAACAAGATGGTCCGATCGTTCATGACGGCGCCTCAGAGACAGCAGTTCGGCCACAGCTGTTGTTCGTGTGTCGACGCGGACGTGCCTGCTTACCGCTGCTCACCGGTCGTTCATCGAGGAGCGGCGGCGAACAGCCGCTACCGAGTTCAACGAACGCGTACTTTCGACCCACTCCGGCCGTTGAGCCTCAAGCAACCTCAATGGCCGCTCTCGAGGTCAAAAGGGGCATCCGTGCGTGACTGCCATCCGGCAAATCGTTGGCCATTTTCGCCGTTCGCGTTTACCAACAGCAGTTCACCGCGTCCGCTTCAGTGATTCGCAAGAATGCAAAATAACTGTCTCAGGTTATCAAAGCACTATCCCAGTATCGGATAGACGCACGACAGTACTGCCAGATGCGAATGCCCCTTTGTGCCTTTGTGGGCGAGCCTTGACGATCGTCGTACGATCGACTTTTGCCTTGCCACGACTGGCAGCACGCGACCATGGCAATCGCGGCTACCGCCTTTCGGAAGCCGGGTTGCGCGCGCAGGCAGACTCATTGACCGCCTACGGCGCTCTGTCGTCGATGTAACTCTCTCGCGGCGGATACACCCCCGCCAGGCGGGCGATGAGTATCGCGACGAACAAAGCTCCGGTTATCTGCTCGATCATGCATATGCCGCGCGCTGGGCGCGTGAGCGGCGTTATGTCTCCGAAGCCCGTACTGGTGAGCACGGTTATGCTCAGGTAAAGGGCATCGGCATAGACCAGTCGCCCCGGTTGCCCGACGATCATGTACGACTGCGGATAGACGAATCCGATGATCGCGTAAAGGTACGCCCAGAGCACACCGATCAGGAGATAAGCCGCCGCAGCGCCAAACAGCTTGTCCTGCGTCATGATCCTCGGCTGGAAAACGTAGCGGAGTAGATACGCGGTGGTCATGAAATAAAGTGCGGCGCTGAACATCCACGACCATGCCAGATCCGTGTCGCTGTCGCGCCAGAGACCAAGATACTGGAACCACACCGCGGGAACGGCGAGTAACAGCGCGATGAGGAACGACAGTGTCGTGCGCCCGACAGCTGCGACCGTCGCGATGAGGAGGAACATGTTGACACCATTCACAATCAGGCGACCGTGGTCGCTCGCGGGGACGAACGACACCGCGCCGATGAGAACGAGCAGCACGACAAACAGCCAGAAGCAGCGCTGGAAAAAAATATGCGACAGGGAGTCGCGCGTGGCACCGATACCCATATTGATCTCTCGCTCGGTTCGTAATGCTGGTGACTTGTAAGGTCGCACGCGCGCCATTGAAAGCGCAATGGCTTTGTTTCAATCGCGCATCGTTTGAGCCCATGTGCCAACGCGAGGCCGCCAAAAGGCAGTGGCGCCGAAAGGCGGACCCTGCAACGAGCCGCCGCTGGGGGGAAGCGGGAGCCCACGGTGATGGATCGGGTGCTGTTTCGAGATATCACTTGCGCACCCAACGTGCAAGTCGAGCCGCAGATCGAGGCTCACCGAGGGATCTCGGCTCGGACGCCTGGTTAGGCTGGGATGGCCGCTTCCGCATGCGAACGCGCCGTTCGAAAGTGCACATGACGGCACGGGCCAACGGCCGGAGATGGCCGAACCCGGTCCGATAGCTGAGTTGAGAACCGCTTGCCGGCCCGCAACGGATGATCGTCGCAAGTCGACCCTGAAGAGCCCTTCGGGTTTCTCCGAAACGGACGTTCGCGCTCAACTAGCAGACTCCGGACTGTCGCAACGATCGCCCCCCCACCGTGGGCCGGTTACCGTGTCGATGCACGGCAATCATAGCGCCGCGGCTTATTCGACGCACTCCGGGCATGGAGTCGGGGATCATCGCGGCATCCCGGCAGGCCGATCACTCACAAAACACTACGCCTTAACGTGGGTTTACGGCTGTGGATCTCGTCAAAATGACCTATCTAATTAGCTAGGTACCTCTCGCCCTCCGCAGTTGACTATTCTTCAGCCGCGGCAGAAACGCGAGCAACGCTGCGTGAACTCCGCTCGCCATGTCGTCAATGCCGCTCACCGTATGTTCACAATTTCTTTAGCGAGAATGCGATGCCCAACGTAGGCAGAAACGCGAAACTTATCGGTGATGCGAACACCGACCAGATGTCCGCCGCGCTCATCATTCAGACGTACGCAAATAGCGTGCTAGAGCAACCACAGGTGGACTTCTCAAAGATCCCTGGCCTTCAGTCTTACCAAGACCAGATCAATAGCGGCCTGGCCACCGCGCAAGGGCACGCAAACAACTATCTGAATGTCCTCCAGCCGCAGGTGATCCAAAACATGGCGGACATCGGCAACTACTATCAGTTGAACAAGGCGCTTCCAGCAACCCTTCCCGCGGGCTCGTCGGTCGATCAGTGGACTGCATTGCTCCAGAGTGTTCTCGATAAGTCCACAACCTACCGTACGTCTGCCCTGAAGACGGTGAACGACCTTCAGGTCTTCCGCGGGCAACTGCAGACCGATTCCCAATCCTTCGCGACCACCGTGACGAACCTGAACAGTGCGGTCAACGGCGACAACGGAGTGCTCGCGCAAATCAATGACGAACTGGGTACGCTCCAGTCGACGATCGATGGCGCCATTGCTGGCATCGTCGCAAGTACGCTCACAATTGCGGGCGGCGTTTTTGTGATTTGCGTAGGCGCAATCGCCGACTTTGTTACTGCCGGCACGTCGACTGGAGCCGTCGTCGGTGGCGTCGGGATGGTGGCAGCCGGCGTCGGCGGCGAAGCAGGTTCGGTCGTTGCTCTGGTCACCGCAAACGAGAGCAAAGGGAAGCTCCTCGGCGAAGAAAGCCGCCTGAAGGATGAAGTGAAGCTCGCGACTGCGGTAAGCGGGGGGTACACCACACTTTCGAATAAGGTCGGCGACGCCATCACAGCCGCGACGGCCATGGCGAACGCGTGGAATAGCGTCGCCTCGGATCTCACTGACATCATTGGCGACCTGCAGAGCGGAGTGATGAGCACTGACGATGTGCGGACTCTCTTTGTTACGGCCGCTAATGGCGAGATCGGAACGCTTCTGCAGGACATCCAGACGGTCAAGGCCCAAATGGCTGGCGTGACCGTTCAAGTCGCCGCACCTAATCAGACCGTTAGCCAGCTCATCGCGGCGGCCGCAAATGACGGGGTCAAACAGGCGGCCTGATTATCTCAGGCAAAACCACATAATCGGGTGGCTATCGCCACGCCACCCGATCGGGCCAATCCAACCAATCAAGGACTAAAATGGGCTCATTCACACAGGCCTTGACGGCCTTAAAGACCAGCGTTGCTGACGTTCAGGCAATCCAGCAACTTCCCGCGCAGGCGGCCTCGGTGCAGACCTCTGTCTGTCAGTCTCTCCACACCATTCTGACCGAAGCCCCTGTATTCCAAACCAACCTGCTTGCCTCGATCGGCCCAGCAAAGGCGGCCCTAGATACCGCGATTGCGGAGCTTGAAAAAAACGCTGACGCTACCAGCAAGATCGCTTCGATCATTTCTGGCATTACCGACACGATCTCGAATTATAGGAGTCAGGCCACTTCACTCGTGGCGATGCTCAGCTCTGCTACAAACGAGGTATCTGGTTCGTTTACGACGTTGAGCAACGCAGAGGGGACTATGCAGTCTCAAATTGCGACGCTGCAAGGACAGGTCAACGCTGCCAAAGGCCAAATGGAAGCGGCGCAGAAACGATACTACTATCTTCTCGCGCTCGGCCCACTCGGCCTCGCAGGTTTGGCCATAGCGCTAGGTCTTTACTTCCACTGGAAGTCACAGGTGGACGACTTGCAAAACCAAGTCAATGCGCTGAATAATCAGATACGCCCGCTGCAGGCCATGATCGCCGCCTGCAAATCTCTCGCAAGCAGCGAAGGTATCGCGTTGCAGCGCATGACGAGTCTTAAAAACACGATCGATACTACCATTGCAGATCTTACCGACGCGCTGAAGGACCTCAACTCGAATGTAGCCCCGGCCACTCTTGAGTTGTTTCTCCGCGCGTGTCAGGGGATCCTAATAACGCTCGGGGAAGATGCGTCCTGAGCGGGGCGGGCCGATCACGGATGAAACAGGACCGGACTGCGATCGATTGCATCGTTGGTCCGGTTGATAGTTCCTCCACCACTTGACCACTTTCTCTCTACGACCGGATCGCGACACTCCGGCTGAGCGTACTCCTTTGCTAAACCGCGCTCAGGCTAGTGGCGCTGAGGTGAGATCAGATGCATCTGTCCATGACTGCGCCGCTGCGCGAAGCACCGATCTGAATGAGTTTATCGAAAGCGAAACCGTTTAAGCGGCGATGCGCCGCCAGACAATTATGCGTTCTCCGACCTTGTAGATCGGGCAACAGTCGTGGGCGTACTTTCCGTACTTGCTGGCTCTTGAGCCGCGACGAGTCTTGTCAGGCAGCCAAGCAACAATGCGGCATAACAAGACTGCCTCGCAAACATTGACAGGTGTGGCGTCGCGACGATGGTCTTCACGGGTACACCTCCTGACCGGAACAACACACGAATACCCGGGAACGGCGTCGCCTCATAGAGGGTAGGCCAAGCGCCAAGAAATGTTCCCTCGAACGTCGGCGCGGCTTGGTGCGCTGCCGCACGTATTCAAATTGTTCGCGAACTAGACCTGGCTTGTGACCAAGCTAGCCTCCCTTGTCGACCGTCCGTTCATGGCCGACCGCTGCCCGACGCGGAAGACCGTGATCGACCCACTACGGACATAGAGCCTGCCGCCACCTGTATGGCCGCTTTCCGAATCCGCAAAGTCCTCCAGCCGTTCGCCCATCAGGTCAGGCGGTGGGTGTCGGGTGACGGGCGAAAACCGCCACTTTCGAGGCAACGCCACATGGGTCAGTCGCCACCGTCCGTGACATAGGGGCCCTGCGTGTACTATTCGTGTTGAACATGGCGGACGACTGCTACGGAGGTAGCATCATCAGCTGTGTAATTGCAGCTCGCTTCGAAAGCGGTCCTGGGAGACGATGAGATGCGCGTACTGATCGTCGACGATCACGAGCTGTTCAGAGCCGGATTGGCGCTGCTGCTGAGAGAGTTCTTTCCGAACATCGAGTTGCTGCACGCGAGTACGTTGTCTCAAGGCGTAAAGCATGCGCTTGGCGAGCTCCTGAACATCGCATTTCTCGATCTCGATCTTCCCGACGGCCACGGTTGCGGCGCGCTTGCCACACTGAAGGAGTCGCGCCCGTCGTTACCGGTGATCGTGATATCCGCCGATGAGAGCGTGGAAACCATCAGTCGGTGCATCGAACTTCGCGCGATGGGATATGTACCCAAGTCGTCACCTCCTGAAGCCCTTCATGCAGCGATAAGCGCAGTGCTTGCCGGGGGCGTGTTCCTGCCCGCCGCCAGCATCGCGAGGCTCAGGCGTGACATGGGCACGGAGGGGGCTCCGGTAAGTGGGCCTGGGAAGGCACAGCCGAGCGGTAATTCGGAAATGAGCAGCGCATCCGAGCTGGGACTCACTCCGAGAGAGTTCGAAACGTTGGCGTGGCTGGTGCGCGGGCTCCCGTCCAAGGCGATTGCGCTGAGAATGGGGCTCGAAGACATTACGGTACGAAAGTACGTCAGTCATTTGCTCGCGCATTTCAATCTGCGGCGCCGTACGGAACTCATCGTCATGCTGGCGGATAAAGGGATCAAACTCGGCGTCCCGCCAGTCACGGATCCCGTACATGATCGAAGCCCGTCGGCCGTTGGGCAGCAACGAACCGACTGACTTCAGCGAGCGTGCTTTCCGGCGTGGAAGACTTCCGCAACAGCACGAACGGCTCGGTGAAATCGCGAAGTGCGTGCGGAGACACCAGTTCGCCAGTGATGAATGCGACGGGAAGCACGCCCGCCCAGGCGAAATGCTGCCTGATCCGTTCGGCAACCTCAATGCCAGTCGGCCCGTCGCGCAACCGGATATCGGTGACAATGATGTCGGGTGCGCGGCCATCGTCGGTGAGAATCGCTTCGAATCCCGCCATTGATCCGGCGGTATCCACCAGTGCGCCAGCACTGAGGAATAGTCGGCGCAGACCTTCGAGAACGGTCGGTTCGTCGTCGCAAAGCAGGATGTATCTGCCGTTAAGGATGGACGTGCATGCTGCGTTCGCTTGATCTTCCATCACGATCACGGGTGCTAATTGCGATATCGGAGCGTACAGGGAGAAGCGTGACCCGCGCCCTTCGACCGACCAGAAACGCATGCTGTGCTTCGGCAGAATTCCGACAACCCGATTGACGATAGACAACCCAAGTCCAAGGCCTTTCGACCGGTCGCGGCCAGGGTTGTTAATCTGATAGTACTCGGCGAATATCGCATCCCGATGCGCGGGCGAGATGCCGATGCCCGTGTCCCATACGTCAATGCGAAGCCGTTCCCCAATCAGCACCCAGCCGATTACGACTCCCCCCGCGGAGGTGTTCTTGATCGCATTCGATACAAGATTGGCCAATGCTCGTTTGAACAAGGAGCGGTCGCTTTCAATGGGTGGAGGGTGGCGCCGACGCTCGCTGATTCTGAATTCGATATCTCGCGATCTCGCCGGTTCAAGGTATTGCTCGAAGACCTCCATAAGCACGGTCTGCGTATCGAGTGGCGCCAGGTGCGGAACGTATGAACCCAGTTCGCTATACTCCTGAATGTCCTTGAACATATCGAGAAGGTCGCACGCGGTCTCCTCGATGACATCCAGGTCGCGATCCACGGCGTATCCGTCCCTGGCCTTCGTCCGGGCGCTTCGAATGAAGAGATTGATTGCGGCGAGAGGTTGCTGGATGTCGTGATACGCCGATGAGAAGAACCGCTCTTTCTCCCTGACGAGGTCTTGCATGCGTAGGTTCTGTTCGTTGACTGCGCGCGACGCCGCTTCGACGCGCGCCTTGGCCGCGCGCAAGGTGCGCCGATACATGAATTCGCGCCTCGCGGCACGTTCCAGCGGAATGCTGACTAGCAAACCGACGATATACATCATTGGCACCATCGTGGCATGCGCAATCACCGACTCCACGCGCGCGTCGACGCTCTGGCCACTGGGCTTGAGATAGAGCATGACAAGGTAACTGACGACGCATAGCCCGATCAGCCACGCCGCCGTGATGACGCGAAGCCGGAAGGCCATGAATATCATGAAAAGGGCAAACGTCAGGATCGGGTAAGCTTCCCGCCAGGCTAGGTCGCCCGGATAGAGCTGTACCATTCTCAGGACCGCGAACCAGCAACCGAGCGTCCAGACACTGAGCAGCCCGACGGCCCAGCGCTCGTCGGTGGCGTGTGGGCTCCACAACAGCACGGGCACCGTCATGCCGATCGTCCCGGCGATTCTCAGGAGAATGAGTTCATTGTGGTGCAGATGGGAGGGATCGAGTACGTCTAACCGCCCGAGGTCGTGGATGGAAAACACGACCCACAACGCGGTGAAGATTGTGATGGCGAGCCTCCGCTGTCCGAAGAAGCGCCTCGCATAGTCCATCCGGAACGCGTGTTCCTGAGCCGCCGAACTGAACCTGCGTACTACGAAGCCTGACAATCTCATAAGGCTGCTTGAACCGGGAAAGCCACCGTGGGCGGATTGTGCGCGACGTCGAGAGGCTGTATCGGCGCACCACGGGTTAGACAGATCCCCACCGAAAGTGGCTAACGGAGTAAGACGGCACACTCCAGCGAACGGGGCGCCGGTGGTCATGGGCGCACAACACCATCGTGCGTAACCACATAAAAACAGAATAACAGGTCGCGGTTTCTACGATCAGCCACAAATGTATCAACTACGGGATGTGTCCTTGCCTGCACTGGAAGGTTCAGCAAGGCGCTCCGCAATCATTGAAGGCGAATAGCTGATACGTCCCCGGGATGAGCCAGCGGGACTGCATACATCTTTCGTCTGCGTTGCTGGTCCGTCGCCTACGCATGTGCGTTGTGACGGCGTTTCGCCTGACCAACAATGAATATGACAGCAACGCTGGAAAGGCATTCGTCGAGTGCATCCAGATCGGTTGATCGTCGCAACGAGCCGAGCCTGTCTCTGTTCGTGCGAAGACTGCTGTCGGTCGGCGAAAGATGCACAGGCCGATCTCTTAAACTCCGAGGGAGTACTCCCATGAAACTTTATGAATCGATCACCGTCTGTCTGGCCCTGATAGCTGGAGTCACAGCAGACGGATGCTTCGCCCAAACGGCGAACAACCAGCAGGGGGCGGTAACGGATGGCAACGCCCCGCAGGTTTCAGAGGTCGCGGTTCCGGCCGTCACACCGGCACCCTCCGTGCCCGTTGGAAAAACACGCGCGCAAGTGATGCGTGAGCTGGAAGATTTTCAGAAAAATGGCGGCCCAGCACTGATGCTTGATATTTACCGAGGCGGCAGCTAATGAAGCGTTGTGAGCCAGAAGGGCTTTCCGATCATCGAATGATTGTCGGCGTGTTCCGACACCGCCGATCGTAGGACTACGCACGGGCCAATTGCTAAAATCTACCTCGTGGGCTGGACGCGACCAACGTCGGCGGTCCTCTGACAGTCGACCTCCGCTGCGGATTGAGATCGACCCGTTCAACATTCCAGTAAGAAGACTGCCGACACCGGAAGCTTCGCCGATTGCCTGATGGACCGGGATGGTCGATGAATTGCTGGATCCAGTCCGCACCTCAATGTCCGCCATCAGGGGGATTGCGACGTTTGAATGTCCATGTGAATGCACAGACGAACGACCCCAGATGGCCGATAGCACCAGTTCAATGAACGTTCCGAAGAACTGCCGTTGAAAACTTCAACGGCGGCTTAGGGGCGGCCTCTGTGAGCGAGTACAGTCGGCCATGAAGCGTCGTTCGCCCACACTCGCGATCGGTCATTTGGGCGACCGCTTCACGCAATAAACTGCCTCTCGACCGGTGACAACGCGTGTCGCCCGCATTGGCCAATATAACGAACGGTAGCTAGGCGGCATGCAGTTGTAGCCGCCGCAATGTAACCGTTGCGATAAAGCGATGGACACCCGCCTTCATTCAAGTTCTCTCATAAGGGGCGAGCTTGTGAGCAAGGTAAAGCCGGTTCATTAAGCGCAACTCGTCAGGCCCGCCGGGGCTCGACGGGGCAGATTGGTCCAGCGTCATGGCGGCAATCGTCTTCATATTGTTGAGCAAGACGACAGCGATATCCCCGGCACTGTCTTCCGGCAGGGTAGGCGCCCTGAGTTGTAGGGTATGGGCGATACGTTTGAGCGTTTTCTTGCGATATTCAAGGCGCTTGCCTGCCCATTCCGAACGAGCGTCCAGCAAGGCGACCAGCGCCCTGGTTTCGTCATAAATCTCCGCGATGGAGTTCACCAGCCGATCTGCCAGTTCGTGGAGCGGCATGACGCTGGCGCGTGCATCGATTTCTGCACACTGTGCTTCGCGCAGTTCGTCGTAGCGCTGCATCAACGCGTCGGCGAGAAGCTCCTTGTTCGGGAAGAAACGATAGAGCGAACCTACTTTCGTGTCGGCGCGTTCCGCTATCTCGGCCATCGTTGCGGCTTCGTAGCCGCGCTCCTGGATTACCCTGGATGCGGCTGCCATAACTGCTGCAACGCGCTCTCGGCCGACGCTGCGCTGGGGCGCGAGTGCTGGGCGATCAAGGTTCGAACGCGCGTCGGCAGATCGGTGAGTTTTTTTCTCGGGGCGTGAAGACATGCCTGAAGTTTGCCAGTTCGGGCCACTGTCGGCCAGATAACGTTATTTGAGTATAGACTCAAATAACGTTATGCTCGCCCCTGTTTGCTAGTCAAGTTCCCCGTCCATCCAAGCTTTTACTGCGGAGAAAACATGACCAACCCCCTTCTTGTCGACCCCAGCAAATCTGCCCTGCTGGTGATGGATTACCAGATAGACACCCTTGGAAAGTTCATGGCGCCCACCGATTCCAGTGAGGTCCTGTCGCTTATGCCGAAATTGCTCGCTGCCGCGCGGTCTGCTGGCATGCTGGTCATTTATGTCGTTGTTTCTTTTCGTCCTGGCTATCCCGAAGTCAGCCCGCGCAACTCGATATTTTCTTTCATTGCCAAAAATGGGCTTTGCCAAGCTGGCAGTCCGGGGGCGCAAATCCACCCGGCTGTTGCTCCGGTCGAAGGTGAGGCAGTTGTTATCAAACATCGTATCGGGGCTTTCAGCGGAACCGATCTCCAGACCATTTTGCAATCGCAAGCGATTGAAACCCTTGTGGTCGCAGGTGTACATACCAGTGGTGTTGTCCTTTCGACCCTTCGTCAAGCATTTGACCTCGATTACCAGATCATCGTAGCGGGCGATTGCTGCGCCGATCCCGACCGAGAGGCGCACGATATGCTTCTGAACCGGGTATTCCCCAAACAGGCGACCGTCACCTCTGCTGCTTCGCTCTGCGACGCAATACGGACTTGACCTTGCCGATTCGAGGTGGCCGTGTGAACGGCCGCTGTGCTTTTGGAGGCGGCCGATGGCGAGGAACTGGCTCGACCGACCGGTCAGGGTCGACAAGACTCATTCGCCAATAACGAATGCTGACATTCGCCGGTACCGGGTCGCGAATGTCGGCTAAGCGATCTCGACCTGCCGCACGTTCTTCGGCGGCCACCGTCCGCAATGGCCGAATTGTGCGCGTAGCTCGTCGGTCAGGTAGCGGAGTAATGCGGCCGTTCCAACGGCAGGTTCGCCCGCTCGCTGAAGGGCAGGTTGTGGCCGGTTGGAGACAATCAATTTACTATGAACTGCGAAGCGAGCCGGGAAAAGAGCGACCGTGTCTTACACGCGGATCCGCTCCACCTCGTCGAGGCTGATGTCGTCGTGGCGCCGGTCATACAGCTGCGTGGTGCGGGTCGATGCGTGATTGGGCATCGCCGCTGCGTTCTCGAGCGTACCGCCGTCGTTCAGATAGGCGGTGATACCGGTCGCACGGAACGTGTGGTTGCCGATCTTCGTGCCGATACCCGCCGCGAGCGCACGGCGCCGCACCATCGCGTACGCGTTGGCCTGCGGTAACGGCGTCGCGCTGAGCCGCGCTGTCCCGCGCGCGATCGTGCGGAACAGCGGCCCTTTTGCGTCGTCGGCGATCCCGGTGCCGTCCAGGTACGCGTGCAGATAGGCCTCGAGCGTGTGGTGACAAGGAATCTCGTGCCGCTTGCCGCCCTTTTCGCGCAGACGGACCCACAGGCGCCGGTGCTGCACATAGACATCGTCGACCCGCATCGCCAGCGCCGCGCCGACCCGCGCGAACGAAAACACCATCAGCGCGATCAGCGCGCGGTCGCGCAGGCCGATCGGCGTCGTCACATCGATGCTGTCGAGCAGCTGCCGCGCCTCAGTCGCATCGAGCACCGGTGTTTTCCCTTTCTTTGCGGTATGACTGGGGCCGGCCGCGATCGACGTCACGCCGGCGCCGGCACACCAGGTCAGGAATTCGCTGGCCGCACGCGCATACGCGCGACGCGTGTGCGGGTTGCGGATCGCCGATGCGAAGAACTCCAGAAATCGGACCCCGGCACGATCGCCGGCCGCCATCACCAATGTCGGTGTGGCTGTGCCATTGAGCGTCACCAGTGTGCTCACAGGATCCCCTTGCGCGTCGCCATGGCTTCGATGCGCCGGTTCGATTCCGCGACGAACACTGCCGTCTCGTCGAGTGCCGCGCCCGCCTGCCTTGTCGAGGCTTTGACACGATCGAGCAACCCCGCGATGTCTTCCGGGTCACGGGCTGGCACGAGCGACTTCGCAGCCTGCCGCATCAGCTCACTGACGGACAGCCCGAGCCGTTGGGCGTTTTTCCGGATCGCGCGCTTCTGGTTTTCTGTTACCTGAACGACGATGCGCCTGTCACGTTTCATGGCCCGGCTCCTTCTGACTGGCCAGCAAGCCAGTCCAGGTAGCTGTCGTCAGAAGCCAGACCACCGGACTGAGTGAAACCACAACTGGGACGGGACTACACCCCGAGGATCTTGCCGACCGTCTCACTGAATTCGCTGGTTGCGTTGTCGACCGCTTCGTCAGCCTCGTCGTCCAGGTTGTCGACGTTTTCATCGAGGACCTCCTGCAGCCTCAGGTATGCGGCAACAATGCCGTCCAGCTGGTCACTGCCCACGCGCGCATACACGGCTTCTCCCAGCGCTTCCATGAAGTCGCCGCGGCTGCCGCCGATCAGGCCGTCCGCGCTGTTTTCCAGGTCGTCCTTGAACTGCTCGATATCGGCCATGCTTGCGCTCCAGAAAGTTAGGTCCGGCGTGGCCGGATATGACGGGCGACCGCAGGGCGCGGCCGCTCGTGAAAGTGTGCCTGCTCCGGCGTCCCCTGCACATCCGGCCGGACAATTCTTCTATATCTGATAAAGGACATTAGAATTTTTAGCGAAGCACAGTCGGCTCCTGCGTCGTGCCAATGCGGGCCTGTTGCGCCGTCTGCGCTTCGCTAAAAATCCTCTGCCTTATCATATATAGATAACGTCCGGACAGATCCCAGTTTCTGGCGCATGCGCCCGATGCAGTCGTGTGTCCGGGCCGAGCGATTCAAAGCGTCCGGCCACCCGGCTGATGGGTCAATCAACTTCCTTTGTAGATCGAATGATCCGAGGCCTGGGTCGGTGCCCCCGACGCGGCCGAACCCGATTGCACGCCACCGTAGCCACTGAACGCCTGCTGCTGAGCCGCCACGCTCTTCAGCGCAGCCTGGACGCCCGCCGGATAGTGCGCGTCACTGTGGTGGCGGTTGTTGCTCGCCTGCTGCAGCTGGACGAGTTCCGCACGCACCTGCTCACGCGTGAGGGGACCGTTGCTGTTAGCGGACGCAATCGTGGGCAACGCGAGGACCGACACCAGCGCGATAACCGGAATGAATGTTTTAGCCATGGTTAATTCTCCAATTTAAAAGTCAGAAACAGAAAAGACTGGGTTAGCGAAACAACAACCGCCGGGGCGGAAGCCTGTGTGCCAAGTCATTGAAGCCAGTTTATCGGTTTAACGAATGATTACAATAACCTTTCGACCAACAGATACTTGTCGCGTCTGCAACGTCACCACGCGTTATTAACGCGAAGCAATTACAAACGACAAAACGCCGGAGCGAATGACGAATTCGCCCCGGCGCAAAATGTAATGACACTGACTGATACTGGAAGGGGATGAAAGGCCGGCTCGGTTGCAGGCGATCAAGCGGCGACGATGCCGCTCGCCGGAGGTCACCGGGCCGGGCAGCGGAAAGCGCCCGGCCATCCGGCTGATAGCTCATCAACTTCCTTTGTAGACCGAATGATCCGAGGCCACCTGGGTCGGTGCGCCGGAAGCGGCCGAGCCCGATTTCACGCCACCGTGGCCACTGAGTGCCTGCTGAGCCGCCACGCTTTTCAGCGCGCCCTGGAGGTGCGCCGGGTAGTGCGCGTCACCGTGGTTGCGGTCGTAGCCCGCCTGCTGCAACTGGACCAGTTCCGCGCGCACCTGCTCACGGGTGAGGGGGCCGTTGCTGCTAGCGGATGCCATCGTGGGCAGCGCGAGGACCGACACGAGCGCGAGAATGGGGATAAACGTTTTAGCCATGATTAATTCTCCAATTTAAATTTCAGAAACAGAAAATACTGGGTTAGCGAAACAACGACCGCCGGGGGCGGAAGCCTGTGTGCTTAGTCGTTGAAGCCAGTTTATCGGTTTAACGCACCATTACAATCACCTTTCACCCAACAGATACTTTCCGCATCTGCAACGTCACCGGGCATCCAGTTGCACAAGGCAATTACAAACGACAAAACGCCGGAGCGAATCACGAATTCGCCCCGGCGCCAAAATGCAATGAAACTGTCGCTAATACTGGAAGGATGATGGAATGCAGGTCGGCGCGGCTGAATGCAGGCTCGTTTGCAGATAATCCGGGTTCGCGCGCGCCGTCAGTTGCAGTTAATGCTGGCCGGAAATCGTGTCGAATGCAGGTCCGACCGACTTCAAATGCAGGTCACTACAGCTAACGGTGGCCTGTCATAAACGACTCGAAGTCGCGCAAGCCCGGCAAATGGGACACCGGCCGTTCTTGACATAACACCTGACCTCATCCGCCTGTCGCGAGCGGCAAAAATCGACCCACAACAGCCCTTCGTTGCTTCGGAAAACCAATGGCGGCTTGCGAAGGCAAGGCGGTCAGGTGCGCCGCATCACTCGTCCGCCAGCGGATCGATGCGGCTCGCCTTAAGAATTCGCGAATCTGCCATGGTCGAAGAGCCATTCGCTCAAAATCGCGCCGGCCGCTGCGCGACGGAATCCGCCCATTATTTTCGGCGTCCCGGGCAAAACATCTGGACGCCCGGTCATTCCTCCACGCGACTGACGTGCTGATACTGGCACTCACGCGATTCCGCAACAAAGGTCACATTCTGAAAGCCCGAAGCGCTGGACGTCACACATCGTGCCAGCGCCACCTCGGCATTTCCGACAGGCCGAATTTCGGATCCCGTGTGGTTTGCCCGATCGTCGCGCGGGCACGCTCAAATCAAGATTTCGCGGCGCCAATTGAGGCGCGGGAACCACGCATTTTCGAATGCGTCGCGCCCGTCTTTCAGGAGATATTTATGTCCGCTGGTGATTCCGCTTTCGCACCCGTTGCAGACTTCGCCGCCGTCAAGATCCGTCAACAGGCAGCCTGGTCGACTGGCGACTACGCCGTCGTTGGCACCACTCTGCAAATCGTCGGGGAGAACCTGTGCGAGGCGCTTGATCTGCGCGCCGGCAGTCGCGTGCTTGACGTCGCCGCAGGCAACGGCAACGCGACGCTTGCTGCCGCGCGCCGCTGGTGCGACGTCACGTCGACTGACTACGTCGCCTCGCTGCTCGATTCGGGTCGTGCGCGCGCACAGGCTGAAGGACTCCGGGTGCAGTTCCAGGAAGCTGATGCTGAAGCGCTGCCCTACGCGGATGCTTCATTTGACATCGTGATGTCGACTTTCGGCGTGATGTTCAGCCCCGATCAGGAAAAGGCGGCGGCCGAACTCGCACGTGTTTGCAAGTCTGGAGGATGGATTGGCCTCGCCAACTGGACGCCAGATAGCTTCATTGGGAAGCTATTCAAGACGATTGGCAAGTACATTCCACCGCCGGCCGGCGTGAATTCGCCAGCGCTCTGGGGCACAAAGACGCGCCTCGACGAGTTGTTCGACGGCACCTCCCGGAAAATCACTGCGATCAGCCGCGATTTTACGTTCCGCTACCGTTCGTCGGCGCATTTCATCGAGGTGTTCCGCACGTTCTATGGGCCGATGAACAGGGCGTTCTCCTCACTCGAAGGGGAACGGCAGGCGGCATTCCTCGCCGATCTGATCACACTGATCGAGGACGGGAACCGGTCGAACGATGCAACACTTGTCCTGCCGAGCGAGTATCTCGAAGTCGTGGTGGAACGAATGTAAATCCTGAGTGAGAGGCAGGATTGCCGCATCAGTAGATTGATCTGCGCGTCGTATTGTCGGGAGTTGATCGTGCCGTTTCGATGCCGTGTTTCGTCACTGCTGACTTCGCTGCAGCCGCACCCAGCGAAGTCAGCCCATCGACGTTTGTCCTCGTGGGACTGGCGCACGTGACGACAATGGCGCTGTCGCATTAAGACAATCTGCGATCGTGGCGCTGGGAAAACGAAAGACGTGATCTACGATGACGAGCTTGAATGCGGGTAGGAACAAGGTGCTCAAACGGCTGCACTATCCGCTGGATGTGATATTGACTTGTGTGCGCTGGTACGTGGCCTATCCGCTGAGCCTGCGTCATCTGGAAGATATGATGGCCGAGCGGGGCGTTTCGGTCG
>NZ_JACHDL010000044.1:0-30707 GCF_014201055.1 Paraburkholderia sp. CI2 | reverse complement strand
CGTCAGCCGCTCCTCAGGTTGTAGCTGTTGATATTGTTTTTCCATGGCAACACCTTATACGAGTCAGGGTGTTGCACTTCAGATTTGAGAACGCGCCGCCATTATTGCGTTGCAATAAATTAATGCTTCGCAACCTTTTTACATAACAATGGAGAAATCTCCGAAACCCTTACGGAATAAGGCTCTGCGCCTTTCTAAAGGGTTTTCTTCCTTTCTTACTTTCTATTGTTCTCTGTGCGCCGGCGCACGTATCGGGATCAGGCCGAAACGTAAAGTAGGTCAAGGCAAGAGCAGCGCAATGCTCATGCTGCGGTAAATCGCAAGACCATGATTCGACACACGGCGCGTGCCAGGACGTGCCTGCCGCGCTCATGCATGCATGCCGCCGGAACCAAGCTTTAACGCCAAAGCGCCCCCGCGAGGCGACAAAAAAGGATTTCTATCCGATTCGATAATTCGATCGCGTGGAGTCTCGAAGCCTGTCTTCGAGGGTCCGCGCACGTACGAAGCAAGGATATCAACACTATGTCGAGCGCATACGACTCAGGTCAATCGGCAGGGGTTATCGTTGGAGCAGAGTTGAACGGACTGGGGGTGGCGCGGTCGCTCGCGCAGGCCCGCGTTCCGGTTATCGCAGTCGATACGAGGACCCGCGCGGCGACGTGGTGCCGACACGTTCATGCGCATCAGGTAAAGAGTTTTGTCGGGAAAATATTCGTTGATGAAATGATCGAACTCGGCAAGCGGTTCGATCGTCTGCCAGTTCTGATTCTGACCGACGAAGACGCGGTGCATGCGGTGTCGGAAAATCGGGCGGCTTTGTCGCACTGGTATCGGTTCCGCTTGCCGGCCGACGACACCGTCAAGATGTTGTCGAGCAAGGCGCGCTTTCACGAATTCGCGCAGCGGCATGGCTTTCCGGTGCCGCGCTCGGTCGTGCTCGACAAGCTTGCCGACATGGAAAGGCTGGCCGAGTTGCGCCACCCGTGCGTGCTGAAACCGGACGACAAGCGCAACGTGCTGCGCGGCGAGAAAGAACGCGCGGTGCGCGTCGACACGCTGCAGCATGCACGCGATCGCGCTATCGCGATGCTCGCGACGCCGGGCGGCATCATCGCGCAGGAGTGGATCGAGGGGCCTGACAGCAACATCCACTTCACGCTGTTCTATCGCGGCGCCGACGGCAACATGGTCAGCATGTTCACCGGCCGCAAGGTGTTGAGCTCGCCGCCGGGTGTCGGCAATACCGCGATCTGCGTGGCCGCGCCCGAAGCGCGCGGGACGCTCGAACCGCTGACGCGGCGCTTCGCCGAGCTGGCCGGTTTCGACGGCATGGGCAGCATCGAGTACAAGTGGGACGACAACTACAACGAGTTCGTGATGGTCGAGCCCACGGTCGGCCGCACGGACTGGCAGGAGGAAATCGCGACGCTGTGCGGCGTCAACATTCCGCTTGCCGCGTACCGCCATGAACTCGGCCTGCCATTGCCCGTCGAGCGCCTGAGCCGGCAACCGGTCGCGTGGCGCGCGACGTTTTCCGACCGGCCGCCGCCCGAATTGCTGAGCGAGCGCACGAAAATTTTCGATGGCTATTTCCGCTGGAACGATCCGCTCCCGGCGTTGCAGCACTATGTCGTGATGAATCCGCTGCGACGCATGAAGCGCAGCTGGAAAAAAGCGATCAGGGCGCCCGAGTCGCGTCAGGCCAAAGCCTGACGCTGGCAACGAAAGCCGTTCCCCTGGAGACCAGCATGTCTTTGACCGATACCATCATCATTGGCGCGGGGCCCTACGGGTCATCTCTTGCCGCGCATCTGAAGGCCGCCGGCGTGGATCACCAGATCCTCGGGGAACCGATGGGAGCGTGGCGCAACTACATGCCGCCCGGCATGCTGCTGCGCTCCGAGGCTTTCGCGTCGAGCCTGCACGCGCCGCGTAGCGGCTTTACCGTCGAAGACTACTGCCGCCTGACAGGGCTGCCTTACCAACCGCTCGGCATGGCGCTGACGCTCGAAACCTTCGTCGAGTACGGGCTGTGGTTCCAGGCGAATCTGGTCGGCGAAATCCAGCCGGTCGACGTGCTCGCATTGCGCCGCGTCGGCGATCAGTTCCAGCTGTCGCTCAGCGACGGCCGCTCGCTTGCCGCGCGCAGAGTCGTGATCGCGCTCGGCCTGAAGGCCTTCGCGCAAACCCCGCCGGCGCTGCGGGACTTGCCGGCGCAATATGCGTCGCATTCGGAGCTGTATGGGAACCTCGAGTGGGCGCGCGGCAAGGACATTGCGATCGTCGGCGGCGGGCAGTCGGCGCTCGGGCTGTCCGCGCTGCTCAACGAACTCGGCGCGCGCGCGCACGTGCTGATGCGCGAGAGCAGCGTGGTGTGGCACGAGCGGCCGCAGGGCGGCCGCAACATCCTGTCGCGCATCAAGGGGCCCGACGCGGGACTGGGGCGCGGCTGGCGCTCGCTGTTCCTGTCCGAGTTTCCCGGCGTGTTCCACATGCTCGACCCGCGACGCCGCAAGCAGATCATGGAGCACACGTACGGCGCGTCCGGCGCGTGGTGGCTGCACGATCGCGTGGTCGGCAAGGTGCAGATCTCGCATCGCACCGTGGTGCGCTCCGCGGCGATCGAAAACGACCGCGTCGTACTGAACGTGCTGAGCGATGGCAAGCAAGCGCGGGTGAGCGCCGATCACGTGATCGCCGCGACCGGTTTCAAAACCGACATGCGGCAGCACGCGTTCCTGTCCAAAGATCTGGCCGACGCGATTTCGAATCAGGGCGGCATGCCCGACCTGACGTCGCACTACGAAACGCGCGTGCGCGGCCTCTATGTGATCGGACCCGCGTGCGCGCACAGCTTCGGGCCCGTGATGCGCTTCGTCTATGGAACCAAGCACGCGTCGCCGACCGTGGCGCGGCACATTATCGGTTCGTTGAAAGCGGGTGCACGGCAACGCACGTGGCCCGTCGCCCATGCACCCATGGCGGAGCGCTCAGGTGAATAAAACCCAGGCAACGGGCGCGCCTGCGCGCTCGCACTTGTCCGACAGCTACCGCGGGCGCCGCATGAAGCGCTACAAGATGCTCGTGAAGGAGATGCTCGCGGGCTTCGTCCTGATTTCGGGTCTCGCGTGGTTCACGCGCAAGGTGCTGTGGCGCGATCGCGTGGCCGTGCTGCTTTATCACGATCCCGATCCGGACACGCTCGACCGTCACCTGACTTATCTCGGCAAGCTGTGCGAGTTCGTGCCGTTGACCGACGTCAGCGCGCCCGGCCGCGGCCGGCCACGCGTGGCGATCACGCTCGACGACGGCCACGCGGGCAACGCGAAGCTGTTGCCGGTGTTCATCAAGCACAACGTGCGCCCGACGATCTTCCTGTGCAGCCGCATCGTCGGACAGCCGCGCAGTCACTGGTGGCTGCATCCGGGCTCGCTGCGCGTCGGCCATGAACGTCTGAAGCGGATGACGAACGACGAGCGCCTCGCCGCGCTGGCGGCCCAAGGCTACCAGCAGGACGGCGATGACCGGCCGACCGGCCTGTCGATCGAAGCGATGCAGGCGATGCGCGAGCACATCGACTTCCAGGCGCATACGCGCTTCCATCCGATCCTCACGCATTGCAGCGACGCTGAAAGCGAGGCCGAAATCCGCGATAGCCGCCATGAGATCGCGGCGCTGCTGCAACAACCGTGCGAGCACTTCGCGTATCCGAACGGCAATTACGGCGAACGCGAAGTGGCGTTCGTGCGGGCCGCCGGCTTCAAAACCGCGCGCACCTGCGACATCGGCTGGAACGATCAGCACACCGATCCGTACCGGCTGCGCACGATCATCATCGACGATGCGGCATCGACGCTGCGCTTCGCGGCGCAATTGAGCGGCATTGCGCTGTTTCTGCGCTATCTGCGCGAGGGTGGAGGCTGGCGCGGCAAGTTTCCGCAGTTTTGAACAGAGGGAGCGTCTGGACGAAGCGATTCGTCCGGGCAACGCCGTCCGGGTTTTTCGCGAGACGGCACGAGGGGCATACGACAGGAGGGGACATGCAGCGCTGCAGGGTACTGGTGATCAACGATTACGCGCACATGGGCGGCGCGGAAGTGGTCTATCAACAATCGGCCGAGCTGTTGGGCACGCTGCCCGGCGTCGAGGTCGAGCGTTTCGACGATAGCCAGTTTTCCGCGCGCTCGACGATGCTGTCGCGCTCCTGGAACACGACCGCCGCGCGCGCGCTCGAAAAGGCGCTGCATCGTTTCCGGCCGCATCGGCTGATGGTGCACAACTACCACAACGTGCTGTCGCCTTCGATTCTCAGCGTGATCGCGCGGCACGAGCGTCAGTTCGGTTATCGCGCGTATCACACCTGCCACGACTATCACCTCGTCTACTACAACCCGTCGCTGCAGTACTTCGACAAGGATAAGCGTCCGATCATTCTGCCGCTCGACGTGCTGCGCACGCGCGCGGTCTTCACGTTGCGGCCGACGCCGAAGGGCCTCGTGCACGATCTGATGACGAAGGCGTGGTGGCACGCGGTGCGCGCGGCCTATCAGCCCGCGCGCGTGTTCGACAGGATCTTGTGCCCGAGCCTGTTCATGCAGCAGGCGCTGCATCGCGTCGGCATCGAGAATACGGTCATCGTGCACAATCCGTCGGCGGTGCCGAGCGCGATGCCAATCGTCACGGTGCGTGACAAGGAGCGCTTCAACATCGCGTTCGTCGGACGGATCTCGCCGGAGAAAGGCCTGCTGCAATTTCTGACGCTCTGCGAGGCGACGGGCTTCGAGCGCATCAATTGCATCGGCGTGTACGGCGACGGCCCGGACCGCGCGGCGATCGAGCAGCGCTACGCGTCGCTGATCGCACAGCGCAAGCTGATCCTGTTCGGCACGATGCCGCAGCAGCAGTTGTTTCCCGCCGTGCGCGAGTTCGCCGATGCGGTGGTCGTGCCGTCGGTGGGCGCGGAGAACGCGCCGCTTGTCGTGATCGAGGCGGCGATGCTCGGTCTGCCGGTGCTGGTTCGCGATGGCGGCAGCATGGCGGTGACCGCGGAATCGGTCGGCAACAAGATCAAGTTCAGGTTCGATCCGGGCAGTCTGAAACAGGCGCTCGGCGAACTCGCCATTCATCTGGCCGATGAGCACAGAAAGTACGACGTCGAAGAATATCTGCCCGAGCATTACGCGCGGCGTCTGGCTGAAATCATGCACATCGGCGAAAGTTCGACGCACGTCGCGCCGTCGCGCCGTCGCGCGCGCTATGCGGATAATCCGCGTCCGGCGCCCTGAAAATAGTCGGCGCTGATTGTGGCAAACGGCGTGTATATCCGTGCCGTTATCGTCGCTTTAAACACGTGTTTTTTATCGCGTGATTTGTCTGAAGCAATCCTGTAGCAATCGGCTTTTGTGTGCGCTGCCGAACGTTGTAAGGACGGGCTCTCTGAATATTATGATCGCCAAGGAAAGGCATTTTATCGAGCGCTGAAGCGCGTGGCTCGACAGAGTAAACGAAGCCGCGGTGACGGCGCGGAGTTGGCGATGACCGGCTCAATGGGTCGGCGAAAAAGCCAGACTCATCAGAACAAAAGCATGTGCATGTCGTGAGCGTTTGCGTGGAAAAACGGCGGACGAGACGCGGCTAATCGGGGAATCTTCGCGACCGGGCCCGGCAGTCAGTTCAAACCAAACAGGAATGTGGCCGCAAGCGGCCACATCGGCGATACGGGGGGTCCAGACGGTGATGCGCTACAGCTCAGCGCACGCTGTACGGATCGGCGGTCTCGGGAGACGCGTAGGTCTGGTCTGAATTCCACAAATCGCTGCCGTAGGGGTCCGCTGAGTTCTTGCCGCGGACAGGCTGTGCAACGCTTGTACGTTTCTGCTTCGGAAGGCTGTTTTTGGTTTGGGTGTACACGTTGGGCGCGACATAGCGGTTCCTTTTGGCGTACGCGAAATCCGACGAGGAGCCGTAGAGCGTGGTGGAACTGGCCGCATGAGGCGTCATCGCGTCGAGTTGCGAGTGTTTGGCGACATAACTCGGCGCATAAGACGAAGAGGCGGCGGACACGATGCTCTGGGCGTAACCCACCTGGGCGCTCAGCAATACGGGCATTACGGCGGCAAGAAGTTTTTTCATTTCGGGATCCGTAAGAAAGCATGTGGTGCGATGTTAGGGAAAAGAGCCGACCTCGCATAGGCGCTGTTACACACAAAGGTAGCCGATGTGGCGTAAATCAGCTACCCCCGTCCGATCGAGGCGGTCAGCTCGCTGGACACAGGCGTGACTGGATGCGGCGACGTGCCGGTCCCGGCGCCAAGAACAAGTGGCAAACCGTCGAGACTTTGGGAGAACTCGCATGAACCAAAGCAGTGCACCATTCGATAGCCGGAACAACAACAGCGAACATGCGCCGGCAGGCTTCGCGAATTATCTGGATGCGCTGTACGACAATCGCAAGCTGATTGCCATCACGACGGCCATCGCGGTCGCGCTCGGCATCGCCTATTCGGTGTTCTCCCAACCCGTGTATCGCGCGGACATTCTGGTGCAGGTCGAGGAGAACGCGGGTACCTCGTCCAGGAGCGTGATCGGCGACGTGTCCGCGATGTTCGACGTGAAGACCGCGACGTCAGGCGAGGCACAGGTGATCGGCTCGCGCATGGTGGTGGGCCGCGCGGTCGACAAGCTCAATCTCGACATCGAAGCGGCGCCGCGCTACTTCCCGCTGTTCGGCCGCTGGCTCGCCCGTCATTCCGATCACCTCTCGACGCCGGGACCGCACGGCTACGTGTACGGCAACGAGCGCATCACGGTGTCGAAATTCGACGTCCCCGAAGAGCTATTCGACCGTCCGTTCGTGCTGAAGATGGGCGAGGGATCGAGCTACGAGTTGCAATACGGCAAGCTGAAGCTCGAAGGCACGGTCGGCCAACCGCTGAGCGCGACGACCAACTACGGGCCGCTCACGCTCGTCGTCGACCGGATCGAGGCGAATCCCGGCGCAACCTTCGAAGTGCGGCGCCAGTCCGCGCTGACGACGACCGAAAAGCTGCGCAAGGAACTGACGATCTCGGAAAAAGGCAAGGAATCGGACATCCTCGGCGTGTCGCTCGAAGGTAGCGATCCGAAGAAGATCAGCGCGATTCTCGCGACCATCGCTGGCGAATACGTGAGCCAGAACCTGAAGCGCAAATCCGAGGAAGCGGAGCGTTCGATCCGTTTCCTCGAAATACAGCTTCCGGAAATGCGCCAGCAGCTTTCCGCTTCGGAAACGCGCTTCAACGACTTCCGCGCGAAGCATGGCACCGTCGATCTCGGCGAGGAAGCGACCAACCTGCTGCAACTGTCGGTTCAGGCGCAGACGCGGCTCGCGGAACTTCAACAGAAGCGCAATGAACTGCTGACGCGCTTCACCGACCAGCATCCGGCCGTGCAGTCGGTCAACGCGCAGTTGCATGCGGCGCAACAGGAAGCGAAAGATCTCGCGAGCCGGACGCAATCGCTGCCGCCGCTCGAGCAGAACGTGCTGCGCCTGCAGCGCGACGTGCAGGTCGGCACCGAGCTCGATACGTCGCTGCGCAATACGCTCGAACAGCTGAAGCTGATCAAGGCGGGTAAGTCCGGCAACGTGCGCATCGTCGACGGCGCCGTCGCGCCCGATACGCCGGTGCGGCCCAAGCCGCTGCTGATCATCATCGGCGCGCTGATGCTGGGCGTGTTCGTCGGCGCGGTGATCGCGCTCGTGCGTCAGCGTCTGTTCGACGCGATCGACGATCCGTACGAAGTCGAGCTGCGCACCGGTTTGCCGGTCTACGCGAGCGTGCCGTTCAGCCGTCAGGAAGAGCGGTTCGCGCACAGCCGTCGCCGTCCGGAATCGAAGGCGCTCGTGCTTGCGGGCGAAGCGGTGATCGATCCGGCCATCGAAAGTCTGCGTGGCTTTCGCACCGCGCTCGAATTCACGATGACCAAGGCGCGCAACCATATCGTGCTGATCACGGGCCCGACGCCGGGCATCGGCAAGTCGTTCGTGTCGCTCAATCTCGCCGCGGTAATCGGTGCGACCGGCAAGCGCGTCCTGCTGATCGACGGCGACCTGCGTCGCGGCTTCCTGCATCGGCATCTCGGCGGCGATCGCGGTCCTGGCCTCACCGATCTGATCCAGGGCGCGTACCGTCCCGAAGAGCTGATTCGCGCGACCCGTTTCCAGGGTGTCGACTTCATCGCGAGCGGCCGCCAGGTTGCGAGCCCGAGCGACGTGCTGTCGAACACACGGCTCGAAGCGGTGCTGCGCCAGGTCGCGACCGGCTACGACGTCGTGCTGCTCGACGGACCGCCGGTGCTGCTCGCCGCGGATGCGGTCCGGCTCGCCTGCGTGGCAGGTACGACGTTCTTCGTCGCGCGTCAGGGTGTCACGGGCATCGGCGAGCTGCGTGAGTCGGTCCGCCAGATGCAGAAGGTCGGCCTGCCGGTGCGCGGCGTGATCATGAACGGACTGCGGATGCGGCCGGGACGCTACAGCTACGGCTACGGACGCTATCGCTACGCGGCCTACATCTACAAACCGTACGACAGATAAGCCCGGGCGCCTGGTTCGCGACGCGCCCGCGGTGCGGGGCGTCGCGCCCGACTGGACCGATCAGAACAGCAACATGGCAATGCGAAGGGATCTTACGGCCGCGCCTGCCGAGCGCATACCGTACAGGCAAGGGACTACCCGGATGAAACAGCTATTTGTCACGCCTTTTCTGCCTCAGAAAAACGCGCCGCAAGCTGGCCACCGTTTGGCCTACGACTACCTGATCAAACTGAGCGCGGAATCTGAGCTCGACGTGCTGATCGTGTCGCGCGTGCCGGTCGACGAACAAGCCATCGAGTTTCGCGCGAACGTGCGCAACGTGTACATCCAGTACGTGAGCCGGTTCGACCTGATTCCGTCGTTCCTCGCGAATCCGCTGACTTTTTCACCGCGCCTGTTCTCGCGCTATAAGCCCGCGATCGGCAAGTTCCTCTGCGAGCTCGTCGACAGGAACCGATACGACACCGTGCGGCTCGAGTTCTCGCAATGCTTTGCGTATGCCCAGAATCTGCGCGAGCGTTTCCACGACCGCGTGAAGATCGTGATGTGCGCGCATGACTTGCAGATCCAGGTCATATTGCGCGTCAAGTCCATCGAAGGATGGCTGTTCACCCGGCAGACCTTCATGCTCGAGCAGCGTCTGCTGAAGCTGGCCGACAAGGTGCTCGTGCTGTCCAGCAAGGACGCGCAGCTGATCAACGGCCTGTACCCCGGGGTCGGCACGTTGCAGGTCGTGCCGATCTCACTGCCGGCGTTTCTGAAGGAAGTGCGGCGCTCGAAAGACACGGTCGAGAAAGGCAACATCCTGTTCTGGGGGGCGATGCAACGCCGTGAGAACGAAGAGGCGCTGCTCAATTTCGTCGACACGATTTTTCTGCCGCTGCGCCGGCGCGGCCTGCAACTGAAGCTGTTCGTGGTCGGCTCCGATCCGAGCGACCGCGTAAAGCGCCTGAACGGCGACGATATTTGCGTGACCGGCTTCGTCGAAAATCCGGGCAAGTACTTCGAGTCCGCCGATATCGGCGTGGTGCCGCTGCTGTCGGGCGCCGGCGTCAAGCTGAAGACGCTCGAAATGCTCGCGGCGAAACTGCCGGTCGTCTCGACGCCGCTCGGCGCGGAAGGCGTCGAGCACGACGGCACCTTGCTCAACGTCTGCGAAATCGATGAGTTCCAGGACGTGATCGAGCGCATCTACCGCGGTGATCCGGTCAACGTCAACGCCTCCGTGGCGTATCAGGCCTGACGCCATGATCGCAACCATCGCCTATCTGCTGGCCGTCGTGCTGTGTGCCTCGCGCGGCGTGCTCGAGTATCTGATCGGCAAGGACGCCGCCTATCTGATCCAGGTCGGCGGTATCGTCGGGCTGCTCGTGTGGTACATCTCGCCGACGGCGATCGCCGCTTACTTCCGCGACGAAGGACGCCTGTCGTTCGGCTTCCTCGTGGGCATGCTGTTCTCGACCGGGCTGTCGATCGTCGCGACGCTCGCGCTCACCGGGGAGTTCGGGCCGTCCTATCTGTTCGTCTTCATCTTCACGCTGTTCATCTACTTCTACGCGATCTCGAACTATCAGAGGCGCTTCGTGCAGCCGCGCGTCGCCTATGCGGGGCTCGTGCTGATCGCGCTGATCGAGGCGGGTGTCGCGCTCGCGCAGCAGCAGAACGTCTTCCCGATCGATCTGCCCGGCGCGACGTACGGCTTCGACAATCTGCGCGCGCCGTCGCTGACCGGCAGCTATCTGCACTACCCGCTGTTCGTCGCGATTGCCGCGTCGCTGTGCGGCGTCGACTATCTGGTGCGCAAGAACGTGCTGTCGGGCCTCGCGTGCGCGGTGCTCAGCTTCGCGATTTTCTCGGCGCTGTCGCGCAGCGGCATGCTGATCATTCTCGGCACGTTTGGGCTCGCGTTCCTGCAGGCGCCGATCCAGTTCATCACGAGAAACGCGAAACTGATCGTTGCCACCGTGTTCGCGACGATGGCGATCATGATCTTCGGCGTCGCGGTGAGCAGTCAGAACGATAGTGTCGTCAACGTCGGCACCGAACGGATCATAGGCGCGACCGATCTGCAATCGGACGGCAACGACGGCCGCACCGAAGCATGGGAAAAGGCCAAGTCGCTCGTATTGCCGGTCAACGTGATCGCCGGCACGTACTTTGGGCTCGTCACGAACTCGGCACCCGAGCCGGTGAAACAGGAGTTCGGCGTCGTCGAATCGAGCGTGCTGCAGCAGATTCTGAATATCGGCCTGATGGGCGCGATCTTCTATTACGGCGTGCTGATATCGGTGACGAAACTCGCGAGCAGCGCGAGCCGGATTTCGTTGTGCATGTGGGCGGCTTTATTTCAGACGCTCTTCTATCAATCGATCGAAGTGATTCCGTTTGTCTTCATCCTGATGACATTGCCAGTGTTCGATTACGTGGGCGGACCGCGTGCAAACAGCACGTAGCGAACCACAAGGCAGTGCGTTCCAGATCGTCTGCATCGCGCGGACGAGCAAGTGGGTAGTCGGTAGTGCGCGCGAACAGCGCGAAGCAAGGTGCAAGAACCAGAAAGCCGTGTTTGGGGGTAATTCCACGAACACCAGATGTAAAGCAGGAGGTGGGGATGAACCTGAAGGGAATGTTTAGCGTGGTGATCGTCAATTACAACACGCCAAAACTGGTCGGAAATTGCGTGCGCTCCGTACTAGAACTTTCGATTGCGGATAAGGAGGACATCGTCGTGGTGGACAACGCTTCACCCGACAATTCGTTTTCCTATCTGAGGGAGACGCTTCCGACGGGAGTGAGGCTCGTCAAAACGTCGATCAATCGCGGCTTCGGAGCCGGCGTCAATTTCGGCATGGTCGGTTGTCTGCGCGAACTCGTGCTCGTGCTGAACCCGGACACCTATTTCGTCGATACATCGCTCGAAAACGCGGTGCAGTTGTTCAGAACGGAGAAGGATGTCGGCCTCGTCGGTCTCGATCTGGTCTATCCGGATGGCGAGCGGCAGTTTTCCGCGCGGCGCTTTTATTCGGTGCTCGACATACTCGGCCGGCGTTCGCCGCTCGGGCGGCTCGGCGCGTTCAAGCGCCGCATCGACAACCACATGATGCGCGAAGCGTGGGCCGCGGGCACGCCGTTCGAGGCCGACTGGGTGCTGGGCACGGGCTTTATCGTGCGGCGCGCGCTATTCGGCGAACTCGGCGGCATGGACGAGCACTTCTTTCTCTATATGGAGGACGTCGATTTTTGCGCGCGCATCTGGCAGGCGGGCTACCGCGTGCTGTGCGCGCCGGGCGCGCGACTCACGCACGAGCATCAGCGTGCGTCGGCAGCGGGCTTCCTGAGCAAGGCGGGGCGCCGGCATATGAACAGCTTGTGGCGTTTCAGCCGCAAGTATCGTGTGCCGCTGTTCAGACCGCCAGGCGTGCAGGGCCTGAGTCGCAGCGCGAAGGCGCGTGCGGTGCCGGTCCCCATGACCGTGAGCGCGCGTCCGGCGGCCGCCGAGCAGGGGCAAAGCATCACGGTGGACTGATGCCTGTCGATGTCTCGACGTGAAAAAAGAACGGAGTAACGCAATGGGGGAAGGCTAGATGAAAACCCGGCGACAGGCGCTCAAGACGTTCCTGCTCGGCGGCCTGGCCGGGGCCAGTGCAAGCACAGCCGATTTCGGCATCGCGCGCGCGACGGGGCACGCGCCGCGCGAGCGCGGCGCGTTCGCGAGTAGGGGTAACGGCGCGGACGACGGCGCCGGCGGCATCCTGCGCGTCGCCGCGTCCGTGCCCGAGCGTGCCGCATCGGAACCGGTTGCGCCGAGCTATCTGAAGACGCTCAGCGATATCGTCGCGGGACTCGAGGTCAGCGTCGCGCGCTTCGTCGATCCGCACCGGCTGGCGGCGATCCAGCGCGGCGCGTCCGGTTACGACTGCGGCGCTGAACTCAGGGAAGCGTTCGCGAGCGGTGCGCGCGGGTTGTATCTACCGCGCGGCATCTGGCGTTACACCGGCGACCTGACCACCGCGAACGGCTCGAGACTGCGCGGCGACGGCGGCGGCGAATACGTGGTGATCACCGACATCGCGATGGCGGCGACCGTGCTGGAGAGACAGGACTCGGGCGGCCCGAGGTCGGCGGCGCTGACGCTGGGCGACTCGGCGTTCGTCGAGCATGTGCAGGTGCGGCCCGCGCATTACGACAAGGTCATCTACTACCTCGCCAACTATCCGGCGCACACCGGCAACACGGCGATCGGCATCCACTTCGGTACGTCGGCCGGGGCTAGTCGTTGCACGGCGATCGGTTTTTCGCGCGCGGGCTACGAACTCGGCGTCACCTCGACGCTCGAGCGCTGCTATGCGTACATGTGCGAGCGCGGCTTCTACGCGACCGAGCACACCGACGGCTCGCTGATCAATTGCATCGGCATGTTCTGCCATACGGCCGGCGCCGATATCGTCGACAACTTCTGGCAGGTGATCGGCGGACGCTGGGAATGGAACGCGCGACACGGCGTGATTCTCGGCGCGGAGTCGCTGATCGTCGGCGCGGTGTTCGATCGCAATGGCTTTGCCGGCATCTATATGAAGAGCGGCAACTGGGGCAAGGTGGTGAACGGCAATTACTTCTCGCGCAACGGTTGCGGCGGCGACGGCAAGATCGGCCGCTGGAAATTCTCGACGCGCGGCCATCCGTCGTACCTCGATGTGCCGCCCGGTCAGAGTTGCCACATCCAGATCGATTACCAGCAGGGGGCGACGATCGTGGGCAATCGCTACCGTCCCGGCCAGGACGACGAGAACGCCGGCTGCGACGGCCCGCAGTTCGTGTACGGCAGTTCGACCGCGCCGGGCAGCACACCGCTCGACGGCATCACGATTCAGGGCAATTTCGGCGATCGCGCGGGTGACACGATCGTCGGTTACGCCAAGGCGTATCCGGGCGGCGGCGCGATCGCGGGCGGCAAGGACGCGAGCCTCGTGCATGCGCTGAATCTCGGCGTCGGCTACGAACGCGGCGGCGTCGCGGCGGCGCTGCATTGCGGAAACCAGACCGTGTCGCAGGAGACGACGCGCATCGCAATCAACGTGCTGCGCTCGACCTCGGGCCGCGTGGTGTTGCGCGCGGCCACACGCGGCCATGCTCTACTCGCCGAAATCCTGTTCGCAACCGACGCAACCGACGCCAACTACAAGACCGTGGTAAGCAATCTGATCGGCAATGCGGTGAAGAGCGCGGTGTTGAACGCAAATGGCGAAGACGATCGCTACAACAAGATCGATATCGCACTAAGTGAACCTTCTTTCGTGTCGTATTCCGTTTTTTCGACCTGAGTTTTAACCGCCTACTGCAAACAGGACGATTGTGTCGACGAGAAACGTCATCATCGCGCTGTATTCGGTGTACGCACTGAACTACGTGCTGCCGCTCGTTACGTTGCCGTATCTGTCGCACGTACTTGGGCCGGCCGGGTTGGGCGTGATCGGTTACGCGCAATCGATTTCGCAGATTCTTCTCGTCATCGTCGACTTCGGCTTCGGCCTGTCGAGCGCGCGCAAGGTGGCGGTGCACATCGATAACCCGGAGGTCGTGAACCGCATCTACTGGTCGACCACGATCGGCCGCGCGATTCTCGCGTTGCTGTGCTCGCTGGTGCTGGTCGGCTGGGCCTTCGCCGCGCACATGTCGCCGCAGGAGCGCGGTGCGACGCTGCTGGGCTCGCTCGTGATCTGGGGCGGCGTGCTGACGCCCGGCTGCTTCTACGAAGGCACACAGCGCCTGCCGGTGCTCGCGGGCACGCTACTCGCGACGCGCGTGGGTCTGCTGATTCCGCTGTTCCTGTTCGTGAGGACTCGCGACGACGTGATGCTCGCGGCCGCTTTGCAATATGCGCCGACCTTCGTGTGCGGCGTGATCCTGATGGGCGCGCTGATCTGGAAGCGCGAGATCCTGCTGACCGTGCGGGTCAGTTGGGCCGACGTGATGGCCGAGGCGAAAGAGGCGTATCACATCTTTCTCGGTTCGGCGCTGACGTCCGTGTACATGTACGCGAACGTGATCATGCTGCGCATGATCAGCGGCCCGGGCGCGGTCGGCTATTACGTGGCGGCCGAGCGACTCACCAACGCGCTACGCGCGTGCACGGCGCCGGCCATCCAGGCGTTCTTTCCGAAGATCTGCGTCGCTTACGAGCGCAACGACATCGCCTATATCCACAAGGTCAACCGCGGCTTCATGGTCGCGTTCGCGGCGTCGGCGGTGCTGATTCTGGTTGGCTTTACGGTGCTCGGCGAATGGTTCGTCAGACGTTTTCTCGGCGAGGCGTTCGGCGAGACGTTCCGCATTTTGCGCATTCTCGTGTTCGTGCCGGCGATCGTCGGCATGACGACGACCCAGGTGATGCTGACGATCATCGCGTCGGGCAATCAGTCGTTGCTGAAGCGGATCTATATCTACGGCGCGCTGTTCCATCTGGTGCAGGCACCGATCAGCATCTACTTCTGGGGCGGTGTCGGCACCGCGTGCTCGGTGGCCGCCACCGAGCTGTTCATGCTGATCGGCGTGTACAACGTGTCGAGCCGAATCAATCACGGCCAGATCGCGGTGCGCGCGCAGACGACGATCAAGCAGGAAATGGCGGCGGAGAGAGATTAGCCGCGAGGATGGACAGCGGGATCGAATGGCCGCGGCGCGCGTCGTGAAGTCTTTGCGCGTCGCGGCCTTTGCGTCAGCGCCGCGCGTTCGTTGCGCGCGTTCACTGCGAGTGCTTACTGCGAGTGCTTACTGCGCGGTAGACAGACCGGTTACTTTCGCGTTGCGCAGATACAGCACCGTCGACAGCACGACCGCCGCGGCAGCCGCGATCGCGGCAAACAGGAACACCGAGCCGTAACCGAACTCGCCGGCGATATACCCCGCCAGCGGCCCGGTAATGCCGAGCGACAGATCGAGAAACACCGAGTACGCGGACAGCGCTGCGCCGCGGCTCGCCGGCGGCACGAGCCCGACCGCCTCGACGCCGAGCGCCGGAAACACCAGCGCGAAGCCAAAGCCGGTCAGCGCGGCGCCCGCGAGCGCGATATGCGGCTCGGGCGCGAGCCACAGCATCAACAGACCCGCGCATTCGAACGAGAACGACGCGATTGCGACACGAAAGCCGCCGTAGGTCTTGATCGTGTTCGCGAACAGCAGGCGCGCGCCGATGAACAGCGTGCCGAACAGCGTCAGCGACAGCGCCGCATTCGGCCAGTGCTTCGCCGCATAGAACAGCGTGATGAAGGTCGCGATCGAACCGAAGCCGGCCGAGCCGAGCGCGAGACCCATACCGTGCGGCAGCACGCGCGTCAACACGCTGCGATACGACATCCGCTCGCCGTGCACGACCGGCACCGGCGCGATCAGACGCGCGAGGTAATAGCCGAGCCCCGCGAGCGCGATCACCAGAATGCCGAGCGCGGTAAAGCCGATCGAGCGCGAGATCATCACGCCGAGCGGTGCGCCGATCGCGAGTGCGCCGTAGGTCGCGATGCCGTTCCACGAAATCACGCGGGCGTTGTTGGAGGTGCCGACCCGGCCGATTCCCCACAGGATCGCGCCGGTGCCGCACAGGCTCTCGCCGAAACCGAGCACGAGCCGGCTGCACACGAGCAGTGCGAGGCTCAGTCCCGGCCAGCGACCGGTCAGCGCGGCGAGCAACAGCAGCACACCGCTCGCGCCACAGCCGAGCAGACCGATCGACACCGTGCGCTTCGGCCCGAGCGTATCGGCCGAGCGGCCCGCGAGCGGCCGCGACGCGAGCGTCGCGAGGTACTGCACGCTGATCGCCGCGCCGGCCAGCACCGCGCTGTAGCCGAGGTCGCCGTGCACATAACCGGGCAGCACCGCGAGCGGAATACCGATCGCGAGGTAGCAAAGAAAGGTGAAAAAGACGACCGGAATGATCTGCAGGGTCGTCGCAAATTCGCTGCGGGCGGACGCGGAGTCGGTGGACATCGGGAAAACGAGACTTGAATTCGGCGGGAAGGCGTGATTCTCCCATGGAACCGATTCCCTTGCAGGGTTTGCTTAAAAAATGGGACGAATCAATGGCGGGTCATATCGCGCGAACAATATGTCCCCCATGCGATTCAGGCTATGGGTTAGGTTTATTGACGGTGATAGCTTTCAAACCATTGACGCGGCGTGTCCGCGCGAACACGGAACAGACGAGAGCACCGAGACATGACCGAGCCGATTCGTTTCTATCACCGCAACGCGATCCGCGAAATCGAGGACGCGCCCGTCACCCGAACGGTGCTGCAGTATCTGCGCGAGGACGCGCATTGCACCGGCACCAAGGAGGGCTGCGCCGAAGGCGACTGCGGCGCCTGCACCGTCGTGATCGGCGAGCGCAATCCGGCGGGCGGCGTCGAGTTCAAGGCGGTCAACGCCTGCATCCAGTTCGTGCCGACCCTCGACGGCCGCGCGCTCTTCACGGTCGAAGACCTGCGCCAGCCGGACGGCTCGCTGCATCCGGTGCAGCAGGCGATGGTCGACTGCCACGGCTCGCAGTGCGGCTTCTGCACGCCGGGCTTCATCATGTCGATGTGGGCGCTCTACGAGAAGCACGGCCACGAGCATGGCTGCGCGAACCGCACGGTGCCGTCGCGCGAGGCGATCGGCAATGCGCTGACCGGCAACCTGTGCCGCTGCACCGGCTACCGGCCGATCGTCGACGCGGCCGAGCGCATGTTCGACGCGCCCGCGCCGCGAGCGCCAGTCGACGTAAAGGCGCTCGCCGACACGCTCGCGACGCTCGAACGCCGCGACACGTTTCAGTACGAGCACGCGGGCCGGCGCTTCGCCGCGCCGCGCACGGTCGCGGCGCTCGCGCGGATCAAACAGCAGGAACCGGCCGCGCGCCTGCTCGCGGGCAGCACCGACATCGGCCTGTGGGTCACCAAGCAGATGCGCGAGCTCGGCGACCTCGTCTACGTCGGACAGATCGCCGAGCTGCAAAAGCTCGCAACCAATGACGACTGGATCGAGATCGGCGCCGGCGTCAGCGTCGAAAAAGCGTATGCCGAGATCGCGAAGCAGTACCCGGAGCTGACCGAAATGTGGCAGCGCTTCGCGTCGCTGCCGATCCGCAACGCCGGCACGCTCGGCGGCAACATCGCGAACGGCTCGCCGATCGGCGATTCGATGCCGGGGCTGATCGCGCTCGGCGCGCGCGTGATCGTGCGGGGCGGCGACGTCGAGCGCGAGATGCCGCTCGAAGACCTGTACCTCGCGTATCAGAAGAAGGACATGGCCGGGCACGAGTTCGTCGTCGGCCTGAAGGTGCCCGCGCGCGGCGGTGCGCGCGCGAACCTGCGCTTTCGTACCTACAAGCTGTCGAAGCGCTTCGATTCGGATATCTCGGCCGTCTGCGCGGCGTTCTCGTTCATCGCCGACGGCGACGCGATCCGCGAGCCGCGCATCGCGTTCGGCGGCATGGCCGCGACGCCGAAGCGTGCGCTCCAGGCCGAAGCCGTGCTGCGCGACGCCGAATGGCACGAGGCGACCGCGCAGGCCGCGATGCTCGCGCTCGGCACTGACTACGCGCCGCTCACCGACATGCGCGCGAGCAGCGACTACCGCCTCGAAGCGGCGAAGAACACGCTGTACCGCTTCTGGCTCGAAACGCGCGCGCGGCAGCCGCTGCCGAAGAGCGCGCTCGACGTGCGCGCGGTCGCGCCGGCCGGCGCGAGCGCCTGAGCGCCGCGCGTTCAAGGATACGGAGAACACAACCATGAACCAGCAAGCCGAACCGTTCCTGAAAGAGGTTCAGGAACTCGACGACTTCACCCAGGTGCACGTGTCGCGTCCGCACGAGTCCGCGCATCTGCACGTAAGCGGCCGCGCGACCTACACCGACGACATTCCCGAGCTGGCCGGCACGCTGCACGCGGCGCTGGGGCTGTCGTCGAAGGCGCACGCGAAGATCGTCTCGATCGCGCTCGACAAGGTGCGCGCGACGCCCGGCGTCGTCGCGGTCTTCACCGCCGACGACATCCCCGGCGTCAACGACGTCGGCCCGATCGTTCATGGCGACGATCCGATGCTCGCCGACGGCGTCGTGCAATACGTCGGCCAGCCGATGCTGATCGTGGTCGCGACGTCGCACGAGGCGGCGCGTCTCGGCGCACGGCGCGCCGAGGTGGTCTACGAGGAACTGCCGGCGGTGCTGAGCGCGCAGCAGGCGCGCGCCGCGAACCAGTTCGTGCTGCCGCCGATGAAGCTCGCGCGCGGCGACGCCGGCACGAAGATCGCGCGTGCCGCGCATCGCGAGGCCGGTGAGATGTGGCTCGGCGGCCAGGAGCAGTTCTATCTGGAAGGGCAGATCTCGTACGCGGTGCCGAAGGACGACGACGGCATGCACGTCTACTGCTCGACCCAGCATCCGACTGAAATGCAGCACCTCGTCGCGCACACCTTGGGCGTTGCATCGCACAACGTATTGATCGAATGCCGGCGCATGGGTGGCGGTTTCGGCGGCAAGGAATCGCAGTCGGCGCTGTTCGCGTGCTGCGCCGCGCTCGCCGCGTGGAAGCTGCTGTGCCCGGTCAAGCTGCGCCCGGATCGCGATGACGACATGATGGTGACCGGCAAGCGCCACGATTTCCACTACACGTACGAAGTCGGCTACGACGCAGAGGGCGTGATCGAAGGCGTCGCGGTCGACATGACCTCGCGCTGCGGCTTTTCCGCCGACCTGTCGGGCCCGGTGATGACGCGCGCGCTGTGCCACTTCGACAACGCGTACTGGCTGTCGGACGTCTCGATCGACGGCTTCTGCGGCAAGACCAACACGCAGTCGAACACGGCGTTTCGCGGCTTCGGCGGCCCGCAGGGCGCGTTCGCGATCGAGTACATCCTCGACAACGTCGCGCGCTCGTGCGGCATCGATGCGCTCGACGTGCGCCGCGGCAATCTCTACGGCAAGACCGAGCGCAACCAGACGCCGTACGGCCAGGTGGTCGAAGACAACGTGATTCACGAGCTGATCGACGAGCTCGAAGCGACCAGCGACTATCGCGCGCGCCGCAAGGAGATCGACGCATTCAACGCGAACAGCGAGATCCTGAAGAAGGGCCTGGCACTCACGCCGGTCAAGTTCGGCATCGCGTTCAACGTCACGCACTTCAACCAGGCCGGCGCGCTCGTGCATATCTACACCGACGGCTCGGTGCTCGTGAACCACGGCGGCACCGAAATGGGCCAGGGGCTGAACACGAAGGTCGCGCAGGTCGTCGCGCATGAACTCGGCGTCGGTTTCAACCGGATTCGGGTGACCGCGACCGATACCAGCAAGGTCGCCAATACGTCTGCGACGGCCGCGTCGACCGGGTCCGACCTGAACGGCAAAGCCGCGCAGGACGCCGCGCGCCAGTTGCGCGAGCGGCTCGCCGCGTTCGCGGCCGAGCGCTTCGGCGCGGGCAGCGTGAATCCGCGAGACGTGCGCTTCGCGCATGATCGCGTGATGGTCGGCGAGCTCGCCGTGCGGTTCGAGGAAGTGGTCGCGAAGGCTTATCTCGCGCGCATCCAGTTGTGGTCCGACGGCTTCTACGCGACACCGAAGCTCTACTGGGATCAGTCGAAGCTGCAAGGACGGCCGTTCTACTACTACTCGTATGGCGCGGCGGTATCGGAAGTCGTGATCGACACGCTGACCGGCGAAATGCGCGTGCTGCGCGCCGATGCGCTGCACGACGTCGGCGCCTCGCTGAATCCGGCGCTCGACGTCGGCCAGGTGGAAGGCGCGTTCATTCAGGGCATGGGCTGGCTCACCACCGAGGAGCTGTGGTGGGACGCCGGCGGCAAGCTGATGACGCACGCGCCTTCGACGTACAAGATCCCGACCGTCAACGACGTGCCGCCGGTTTTTAATGTCAGGCTGTTCAGGAACCGCAACGCGGAAGACAGCATCCATCGTTCGAAGGCGACCGGCGAGCCGCCGCTGCTGCTGCCGTTCTCGGTGTTCTTCGCGGTGCGCGACGCGGTGTCGGCGGTCGGCGGCCATCAGGTCAATCCGCCGCTCAATGCGCCCGCGACCAGCGAGGAAATCCTGAAAGCGGTCGGCGCGGTGCGGGCCGCGACGGCGGCCGCGCGGCAGGCGTGATGGCGAGTGGCAAACGAGTTGGGAGCGCAATATGCAAGCACGCCTGAATTATTGTCCGGGCGGGACCGGGTCCGAGCTTGCACCGCGGCCGGCGCCGATGCACATCGTGCTGTTCGGCGCGGGACACGTCGGCCATGCGCTCGCGCATCTGCTTGGCAGCCTGCCGTGCGTGGTCCAGTGGGTCGACGAACGCGACGAGCTGTTCCCCGACGAAACGCCGCCCAACGTGCAGGTCGAAGCGACCGACACGCCCGAGGCGATCGTCGATGCGGCGCCGCCCGGCGTGTGGTTTCTGGTGATGACGCACAACCATGCGCTCGATTTTTCGCTGGCCTCGCGCATCATGCGACGGCGTGATTTCAGCTACTTCGGCATGATCGGCTCGAACACGAAGCGCGTGAAGTTCGAGCGGCGACTGCTCGAACGAGGCGTGGAGTTGGAGCGGCTCGCGCAGATGACCTGCCCGATCGGCGTCGAAGGGATCGTCGACAAGGCGCCCGCCGCGATCGCGATTGCGGTGTGCGCGCAACTGCTGCGACTGAGGACACGGCAGGCCGCGACGGTTCATGCTTTGGGGCAGGCCGCGAACCACGTCCGCGCAACGGAGCAGATCACGATTTAGGCCATACGGCGCAACGGGGGCTTGCGCGCGACCAGCTCACCCGACACCTCGGACATCAACGTCCTCAGCCAGCCGATATCGCTCGGCCGATCCGGCTGCGAATGCCACAACTGATAGCAGCGGATGCGCGGAAATGCGATCGGCACGTCGACGACCGCGAGCGGCAACATGCTCGCGTAGTGCATCGCGAAACGCCGCGTCGTCGTGAAGATCAGATCCGATTGCAGTAGCGTTTGCGCGACGAGCCCGAAGTAGGGCAGCGTCGCGACGACGCGCCGGCTCGCCTTCGCCCGCGCGAAGCCGGTATCGATCGCGCCGCCGCGCGCGCCGCTGTAGGGTGTCGGCGCGAGATGCGGCGCGGCCAGATAGGCTTCGCGGGTGAGCGGCTCGTGTGTCAGCGGATGGTCCGCGCGCATCATGCACACGACGGTATCGGCGAACAGGTCGCTGCGCTCGAAGCGCGGATCGGGCTTCGGCCAGTTGCCGATCACCAGATCGAGTTCGCCGGCGTCGAGCGCGGCCGAATGATCGAGCAGCGGCCCCAGCGATTCGATTTCGAGCCGCGCATGCGGCGCCGCTTCGCGAAACCGCGCGATCACGGTCGGCATGAAGAAGTCGTTCAGATAGTCGGGCGCAGCGACGCGAAAAGTGCGGCGCGAGCGGCTCGGGTCGAAATCGCCATGCGGCGTCGCGACGAAATCGACATCGCGCAACACGCGCTGCGCGGCCGCGAGCAGCGACTCGCCGTATTCGGTCGGCACCATGCCCGACTTGCCGCGCACCAGAATCGGATCGCCGAGCGTTTCGCGCAGCTTGCGCAGCGCGGTGCTGATCGCGGGCTGGGTCTGGTTCAGCCGCAACGCGGTCTGCGTGACGCTGCGCTCGACGAGCAGCGTGCGCAGCACGCGCACGAGCCAGATATCGAGTGAGGCGGCGGTGTCGTCCATGATCGAAGCGTGGTGGCGCGGGCGCTGCCGATGAGCTCGCCGCGCGGCGCGCGCGTGGGGTGCGAAAGCTTAACCTTAGGCGCGTTTGCGCTTCGGCGGCATAGCGGGCACGGTATGGCCGGCATCAGCGCGACGCCTGCCGGCATCGATTCGTTCGGGCCGCAGCCGCAACCAGGGTGCGGCCCGCAGCGACCCCGGTGTCATGCCGGTGTTGGTTTGTCCGGCAGCCCCCACGGCAGCGAACTGATCCGCTTCACCTCGCGCGATTCGAGCCAGTTCGGCGTGCGCGCGCAGTACAGCACCATCGGCAGCGCGTCCTCGCCCCAGAACAGCTGATCGTTCAGACGAAACGTCGGCACGCCATAGACGCCGAGTTCGACCGCATCGGCGGTATTGCGCTGCAATTGCGCCTTCACGGCTTCGTCCTGGATCAGTTCCGGGCCGTCCGGCTTGCCGACGCGCTCGCACAGCTCGGCGAACGCTTCGTCGCTCGACGGATCGCGCCCCTCGCGCCAGATGAAGCGGAAAATCTCGCGCACGAATTGCACGTCGCCGTTCGCGGCGGTCGCGAGCAGCAGCGGCTTCATCGAATCGAACGGATGGGCGGGCGGCATTTTGTACGGGATACCGAGCTGCTCCGCGCGAAACAGCGCGTGCCGGTACATGAAGGTGCGCTTGGCGGGCACGCTGTACGCGGAGCGCTGGCTCCAGTGGCGATACAGATCGTTCAGCACGACCGGCGTGAACGCGAAGTCGAAGCCGGGCCATTTGTCGTATTGCTCGAGCAGCAGGTAGGTGAACGGCGAGACGAAATCGTAAAACCACTGCCGCTGTTGGGCGTCGATGCCAACGGTCATAAATTTCTCCCGGATTGCCTGGTGTCGGACGACGCGGAGGGCGCGTCCGTTATCTGATCAAAATTGTAGCGATCTTACGCGGTGCGGTCCCGGCTTGCACCGGTCGATATCCCCTGGTGGCGGCAGGTGGGCGTAGGTTCCGGCGGTGTCGTCAGGGGCGCTCAGCCTTTGACTTTTTCGGCCGCCTGCTCGTCGGCCTCGTCCAGCTCGCCCCGCGTGTCGCGGCTTTCCGTGAGCCGCGGCCGCACGAAGCCGATGTGCTCGCGCAGCACGTAGAACTGGTCCGCGTACGCGAGCGGCATCTTCATGCCGTTGACCGAGTCTTCGATCGCGTCGAGCTGCTCGATCAGCGACGCGCGTTCGGCCGACGAATGTTCGCCGAGCGCGCTGCGCTCGATCGCGATCAGCGCGCCGTACCAGCGATAGATGCGCGATTTGACGCGCCACGCGTACAACCCGGGCACGATGCGCAGCGCCGGCACCAGCAGCACGATCAGCGGCACGACGATCACCAGCAGGCGGTCCGCGAGACTCGCGATCCAGAACGGCAGCGTTCGGTACAGGAAGCTCTTGCCCGACTTGTAGTAGCGCGCGGCGTCGTCGGAAAGCGGGAAGTCGTGCGCGAGCGGGGCGGGGAATTCGCCGGCGCGCTGCATCGTCGTCGCGCCGCCATGCACCTCGCGCGCGGCTTCGATCAGCAGATCGGACAGCGCCGGATGCAGCGAATCGCGCGCGATCAGCTCGGCGGTCGGCGCGACGATGCTGATCGAGTTCGCCGGCAGGTTCTTGCCGAGGTCGAAGGCGCCCATCGGCACCTTCAGCTGCGTCAGGTACGGAAAGCGGCGCGTGTACGCGTCGGCCTGCGAAAAATCGTAGAAGCGCACGTTCTGCGTGCGGTAGAGCTTGCCCATCACGGCCGGCTGCGCCGAGTCGCCCGCGAGGAAGGTCGCGTCGATCGTGCCGTCGATCAGCGCGTCGGCGGCGGCGTCGCCCGTTAGCGGCAGCAATTGGGTCGGACCGCCCGGCACGATGCCGTTGGCCTTCAGCAGCGCGAGCGCGAGCTCGCGCGTGCCGCTGCCCTCGGGGCCGATCGCGAGGCGTTCGCCCTTGAACCCGGACAGCCAGTCGACGGGGGCGCCGCGGTAGAAGATCGCGAGCGGCACGTAAGCGACGCTGCCGAGCGACATCAGGCTTTTGTCCTTGTCGAGCCCGGCGGGCGCGATGCCGCTCTGCACGAAGCCGACGTCGACGTCCGCGTTCGGGTCCAACAGCCGCTTCAGATTTTCCTGCGAGCCCTGCGAGGCCAGCACGTTCAGCGTAATGCGATTGCGCGCAAGGATCGTCTTGTACTTCTGCGCGGCGATCCAGAAGGTGCTGCCGACGGGACCGGCGCTAATCGTCAGCGTATTCGGCGGGGCGGGTTGGATCAGCCGCACGGCGGCCCAGATTGCGACGATCACGAGCAGCACGAGCGGGCCGAACGAGACCGCCAGGTCGCGCCACGAGATCGCGACAAAACGGGCGACGAGATGGGTAGGGCGGGTGCGGCCGGTGTCAGGCTTCATCGGATCATCTGAAAGCGGCGGTCGATCGGGCTCGAATGCGCGAAGGCGGCTTGGGCGGCGCGCGCCAGCACGCGTCGCGCCGATGGTACCTGAGATTGGCGCGGCCGCGAAACGCGTAGCCGCCCGTCACGCCGACAAACGCGTAACAAATGGTGAGCACCGCGGTGACCGCCGGCATGAGCGCTGGCATGATGCCCGTGCAAATTCTTGCGCGACCACGGAGCGTGTCTGCTTGCGTGTCTGCTTCTATCCGGCACGCATGACGCACCCGCTGTCGGCGCGCCACGCCGCGCGCTAAATCCTTTGCGCTTCTGTGCCGGCTAGATTAAATTGTGCATCGCTACCGCGATCCAGCGTTTGCGGCGCGACCCCGGCAAGACGGACAAGAACCGGGTGCGTCGGCGGACGTCGCGGTTTGCCGGTTACCGGTAATCAGCCTCTCTCGCCTCTTGCACATCGTGTCACAGCCGTTGATGGCCGTCGCTCACGCGCGCGTTCGCGCGATGACGGCCGCCCGTAGTCGTAACGATGCCGCTTGTTCATGCGGTCCAATGTGAAACCAAGGAGAAGAGAGCTATGAAGACGGTCGGTTTTCTGAAAGCACTGGGTCCGGTTGTGGCGATGGTGGTGGCGTGCAACGTGTACGCCCAAAACGCTCCGGCAACCGATACGGCGTCGGCGGCAGCCGCCGTCAAGGCCGGCAAGGCAGCGAATCACGAACTTGGCCGTAAGGTGCGCCACGCGCTGACGAAGACCCAGGGTCTCGACGTGTCGCACATCGCCGTGCGCGCGCGCGGCGGCGCAGTGACGCTGACCGGCTCGGTGCCGACCGAGGGACAGATCGATGCGGCCGGCGAAGCCGCCAAGGGTGTCGACGGCGTAACGTCAGTGTCGAACAAGCTCAAAGTGGTGCAGCAGTAAGCGGTACGCGTGCGCGCGGCGCCGCAAGGCCCGCGTCGCGCGGTGGTGCGCAGCGGCTTGGGGCATGGGCGCCGTCACCGGCGTCGCGTAGACGGTTTGACGCCGCGCTTGCATCGCGTCGCGAGGTCTATCTATCAACCTGGAGGCTCCGGCATGATCGCCGGAGCTTTTTTTTTCGCCGCCGGTTTTATGGCGTGGCACTCGCGAGATTTGCGGGACCGCAGCAATGCGGCTTGCCGCACGCACAGGTCCTGATGGAGGCGCGGCCGTCGCGGATTCGTGCGCTGCGACACATTACCGACGCATCGCGAGGCGTACTGTGACCAAGAGGGAAGGGGGAGCCAAGGTCATGGAAACCACGCTGTTTCGCTATATCGATCTGCCGATCGGCGATCGCGCGGCATTCGAACTGGTGTGCGCGCGACACGGTTTCGCGCCCGCGCATTTCGACATCAGCGCGAGCGCGGCACCCGGTGAGCCGGCGCACGAGCGGGTCGTCACCGTGCGGCGCGGCAGCTGGTCACAGTCGTATTACGACCGCCACGGTCAGTGGGTCAGGCAGTTCGAGGCGGATCTGACCTGCCGGTTTTTCAAATAGACACGGGTTGCGGTGTGCGCGCTTGACGCATCTTCAGCGCCTCACGACAACACCAGCCGCACGCCGACCAGCGTCAGCGTCGCGGCGAGCAGATTGCGCAGCAGCGCGTCCGGCGCGCGCGAGGCCAGATAGCTGCCGATCGCGATGCCGGGCAGCGATCCCACCAGCAGCGACAGCAGCATCGACCAGTCGATCGAGCCGAGCAGCCAATGTCCGGCGCCCGCGAGCAAGGTCAGCGGCACCGCGTGCGCGATGTCGGAGCCGACGATGCGCGTCGTCGGCAGCATCGGATACAGCAGCATCAACACCGTCACGCCAATCGCACCCGCGCCCACCGACGTCAACGACACCAGCACGCCGAGGGTCGCGCCGGTCAGCATGGTCAGCGCGAGCGTGCGTGCCTGGCTCGGCGCGCGTTGCTTGCGCGCGCCGAGCGCCGCGAGCTGCGGACGGAACACCAGCGCGATCGCGGTAATCAGCAGCGCCGCGCCGAGCACGACCTGGATCAGCCGGCCCGCGCCAGGCGTATCCATTCCATAGCGATGCAGCAGGATCAGCGTGACGGTCGCCGCGGGCACGCTGCCGGCCGCGAGGCGCAGCGTGACCTGCCAGTCGACCGAGCCCTTCAGCCCGTGCACCAGCGTGCCGGTCGCCTTGGTGGCGGCCGCGTACAGCAGGTCGGTGCCGACCGCGGTGGCAGGGTGCACCTTGAACAGCAGGACGAGGATCGGCGTCATCAGCGAGCCGCCGCCGACGCCCGTCAGCCCGACCAGAAAGCCGACGAACAGGCCGGAGACGGAGTACAGCAGATCGATGTGGGGTAGAGCCATTGAACGGACAGCTGACGCAGCGCGGGTGAAGGGTTGGGGCGGCAAGGCCGGCGTACGCGCCGGGGCGGGTGGGTGCGGCGGCGTGCGGTGCGCTGCACGGCCGCGTCGGCCGGCGCCTCAGCGGCGAAAGGCGCTATTGTCGCAAAACTGCCGCGCCGGCGTGCGGCACTTGTTCAGGGGGAGCGCGTCGCGGCTGGCAGCGGGCTGCGTTCGGCGTGTACGGCGCTGATGTGCCGCGTGGCGTGTGAGGTGCCGCTCAGAGCGCGCGGCGGATTTCGACGACGCCGAACGCCGCGAGCGTGAAGCCGACCACGCGATCGATCGCGACGCGTAGCCTGCTGCCGATCGCATGACGCGCGAGCGACACCATGGTCACCAGACAGCACCACCACGCGATCGAGCCGGCGAACACACCGCCGACCGTCGTCAGCGCGATGGCCGGCGAGAACGCGCCGCGTGGCGCGAGCGTCGTGAATAGCGCCGCGAACATGATGACGGTCTGCGGATTGGTCAGCGTTAACAGCAGCGCGCTCGCGTACGCACGCAGCGCGCCGGCGCGGCCGATCTGCGCGAGCTTGCCATTGCCATTGCCATTGCCGTCGGCGGTTTCAGCGGGCGGCTTCTGCAGCAGCGCGCGCACGCCGAGATACAGCAGGAACAGGCCCGCGAGCAGATGCAGCGGGCGGTCGTACGCGAGCATGAACTGCGAAATGCCGACGAGGCCGAGCGCCGCGATCAGCCCGTAGGCCGCGTCGCCGCTGGCGATGCCGAAGCCGATCGCGAGTCCCGCGCGCGGACCGCCGCTCAGCGTTCGGCGGATGCACAGCATGCCCATCGGGCCGACCGGCGCGGCGATCGCGAGGCCGACGCCGGCGGCCGTGAAAAACAGACTGGTGGTGGACATGGGCAGGTTCTCGAGCGTTGTTCTGGTTGGGGCGGTCGCCTGCGGGCAGCCGGCGCACCCGCCAGCATAGCCAGACCGGAAATCGCGGGCAAGGGCGGGGATGGGTGAGACTCGACGCGCGATGACTCGCTTCAGCGGATCGGCCAGCATGGCGATGAAAGCTAACATCGCCGCGCTCGCTTACAACGGCTTTTTTGTCAGAAAAACAAAAATGCCGCTCAATGCCGCTTTTTTTGTTTGGCCGTGATATCGGGAAAAAATCGCCTAAAAATGAGATGGCCAGAGCAATCGTTAATATCTGTCAATGAAGTTTTGTCTCAAATTAAAATCATTGACCGTGGCCCCGTTTAGATGCTTAATTCGCCGAGTGTTTTCTGGAAAATCAAAATAGGTCAAATGGGACAGCAGAAACAGGCAGGTGCCGCGGGCGAGGAAGAGTGCCAAGTTTGTCGTGTCACCTATTCAATATACGCAAACTTTCCGCCAATGCCGTCTGCAATGGCGATGAACGTCGAAACTGGCGAATGGTTTCCGCAGGATAGGCTTCGGTCGTATTCGAACGGTTACGAAATGGCCGACGCCCTGGGTTATGCATGGGCGTGCGATTGCCGCGGTCGCACGGCAGCCTCAGCGCTGACGTCGAAAATTCGCACTCACGACGAGTATTACGTCCTCAAAAAAAGCGATGGCCAACCCCTCGCCAACGTGCGTTACAGAATTGTCGTTGACGGTAAACGGGTGATAGCGGGAACCACAAGCCAGAGCGGACACACTGTGCGCGTAGTTACTCGCGGAACAGCAAGCCTCAAACTTCAATTGGAGAAATAGGAATGCCGGAAAGTCCGGATTGGCTAACGGTTCACGACACCGCGTGTACGAACACAAACCCGGACTCGTGCGTTGAAGTTCGGATTGCAGCGAACCTGTTGTCGTGGAATATTCCAGACAACAGTTACGGCGACAAGTTGCCTATCATTCCCTCATCCTCGCGTGTGATGCGCGGAAGGATTCTGTACCGTCTGGCTATCAAAGTCATAGTGAAAAGTCGTCGACGAAATTCTGTTTTCGGTCGCACCATATCTATCAGCAGTAGCCGTCCGAACGACACAGTACAGGTCTCGGGCCCAACCGATTTAGACGGTTGCGCGACGGTTATTCTCGAATCGCGCGAATCAGGAGACTTGACACTTGCGGTCGCCGACGAGGATATAACGGCGGTTCCTCTGCGGATAAAGCTGAAAGAAGCATGGTACGAAGCTGGCTTTCAGGTTACGCATTACATCATTGCAGACGAACGTGATGCGCACGGCCCAATGGTTCAGGCGCTTGGCGTGTCTGGAAGCCATCGGCAAGACTTCCTATATGGTGCAACCGGCGTACCAATGCAGGGAACAGGCGAGACGTTGGATCATCGTTTCGTCCGGTGGAATGGTGGCGGCAACGGATGGCATAAAAATGCAGCCGGAAATCCGGATATCCTTAACAAGCCTGCACAAGCGCGCCTGAGTGAAACTGACGCCGCACATGGTCGGTTTGCTGATGTAGTGGCGAATCGTTCGATAGCTATTGATCCTACCGTTATTCCCGGGCGTTCGCGGGTTTATATTGCCTCTTGCGACGGTAGGCGAATAGTCGGCGAGCGGTCTGCCGATGATACGGGCGGTGGCATTCGCGGCGCACATATCGACCACTTCAGTGGTCCCGGAAGCGCGGCGACGCGCGCATGGCAAGCATCCGGAGGGGATCTCCAGAACGCCCGTGTCAAATTCCTGGGTTATTAAATGAAAAAAGCTTTTCCTCTCCTGTTGTTTTTTCCATTTGTCTCTTTCGCGCTAGATGGGACGGGATCGGTCGATTTTGATTCGACAATCATTCCGCTATTGAATAAAAACTCCGTTTTGAGAGAGCTCGTGCTTTGTAACTTCGATATCGTCGGCGATCCAATGGGGACGCGAATCGGCGACATTCAATCGAAGGCTCTAGGAGGGGACAGAATCGGGCCTTACTCAATGTGGGCAAATTGGCACGGGAATTCCGGTGTAAAGCCAGTGATTCTCACTATAAATACGCACACTGATTTTATCGACGTGCGCGGGAAGAAGGTGGGAGGCGATTTGAAAAAGGCGATTCGCATTCAAGAATACATCGAGAGTGTGACGATAGAGCCGCCGGAAAAAGACCAGCCGGAATCTGTCCCCGGTGGACTAAAGCACAGTATCGAGCCACAGACGTGCTCGGAAAAGAATGGCCAACGCGGCAGATAGCGCGCGATGCTGCCTCGTTCAGGCGGGGCTCCACGCAGTCGGGTCACGCAAACCGGCGCCACCATTGAGCAATAGGGTTATGGATAAACAACGTTTAGCACAGGCACTCAGCGCCTGGTTGTTCTGTACGTTGCTTGTGCCGACTGCCTACGCAGAAGGGGCGGTTAGCTTCAACGATAATATCGTGCCAATGCTGAAGGATCGCCCGCAATTCAAGGAATTTATATTGCAATCGTTTTCGGTTGCAGATACGGGATGGGGAGTCCGAATAGATAGTCCGACAATGCCCCATATGGGCGGCGCGCGAATGGGGCCATACAGGTTCCAGGCTATCTGGCATAGTCCGCATGGCGGCACTCCTATTACTCTTGTAATCGATACTAAGACGGAGTTTTTTGATAAGTGTTCCTGGTAAAACGGTTTGACTTTGGCTAACCTGGCGTCTTGGTCGGTGCCGGGGTCGTGGATGAAGTGTGTCGTAGTGTTGAAGGCAG